>CAZAPN010000123.1:2353-5340 GCA_964487145.1 uncultured Planctomycetales bacterium
AAGTTGAAGCCAACGGGATTTTAGCAGATCCTTTGGTCCGTTTTCAGCACCGAACTTCGGCTTTTAGCGGGACAGGGCTTTTGATGGATTTCGCTGAAGGGACCGGGTCTTTTACGGGAAATTTTTTGGATTTCCAAAAAAACAACGCGACCCAAATGATCGTTAAAAACAATGGGAATCTTGGGATCCAGCGCTCCTCGCCCACAGCGAAATTAGAAGTCGCAAATACCGGCACAGAAGATATTTTAAAATTATTTGATGGCGCGACAGAAGTCGTCACAGTCAAAGATGGCGGAAATGTCGGGCTAGGGACGAACGCTCCGGCAGCGAAATTACATGTGGCGGGATCCGCTCAATTTGATGGGAATGTCTCCTTTTTGACAGGAATTATGTCTTTGGGAGAAACCAAAGGGACACTTCCTACTGATACCGTTCCCAAGGGGTCTACGGGTGGATGGCTTGTTGATTCGGGGGAGACTTATGTGAATATCCAGGACAATCTCGTTGTCCGTCAGGATGCGGTCTTTAGTGATGATATTTTTGTTCTTGATAAAGTGGATGCGGCGCAAATTTATACAAAATCTTTAAATGTCAATGGGCATGAAATCGTTAAAAATCTAATGGCCGACGCTTTACAAATGGCGAGCGGTGCTCGGGTAACAGCTGGGGGAGTTTGGGTCGATGCGTCCAGCCGGGACCTGAAGGAAAACGTCCAGAGTTTGTCTTTGTCGGACGCCCTAAATGTTTTAAAAGGATTGAATCCAGTGACTTATAATTATAAGGTTGATAAGGATGAACAGTATGTCGGGTTTATTGCGGAAGATGTTCCCTCTCTTGTGGCCCAATCTGATCGGAAAAACCTAAGTCCTATGGATCTGGTCGCGGTCTTGACGAGAGTTGTTCAGGACCAGCAAAAAGAGATAGAGATGTTGAAAAAGAAAATTCTCGAGTTAGATTCTAGGTAATAAAAAAGGCTGATTGATGAAAACAACTTTCAATTGGTTAAAAGATTATGTGGAAATTAAAGTTGGGCCTGAAGAATTGGCCCATCGTCTGACCTTGGCCGGGATGGAGGTCAAAAAAATATTTCCGGTCGACGGGGAAAGTGTTTTTGAACTGGAAATCACACCCAATCGGCCGGATTGTTTAAATACCCTGGGTCTGGCCCGCGAGTGTTCCGCGATTTTCAATGTCCCTTTAAAGCCGCCAAGCATAACGGTTTTTAGAAAGCCCAAACAAAATTGTCCTATAACGATATTGGACAAACAAGGGTGTTCGCGTTATATCGGAACAGTCATTCAAAATGTTTCTGTTAAAGGTTCCCCAGCGGACATTCAAAAAAGACTTTTGCCTTTAGGTTTGCGCCTCATCAATAACGTCGTTGATATTACGAACTTTTGTCTTTTAGAAAGCGGTCAACCTTTGCATGCGTTTGATTATGACCGACTCGAAGGACGACAGATCGTTGTCCGCCGAGCAAAAGACGGAGAAAAAATTGTTACCATTGATGGGATCGAACGGACACTTGACCCGTCTATTTTGGTCATTGCCGATGCGAAGAAAGCGGTTGCCATCGCGGGAATCATGGGCGGGAAAGACACCGAGGTGACGGAAACAACAAAAAATGTTTTATTAGAAAGCGCTTATTTTGATCCTTTGATGGTCCGACGGGCAGCACGTAAACTGGGTTTATCAACGGATGCGTCCTATCGTTTCGAACGCGGCGTGGATTTTAAAGGAGTTGCCACAACATCCCTACGAGCTGTTAATCTCATCCAGGATTTAGCGGGAGGCGCGATCGTTGCTTTTAAGGATGCGTGTCCCCGAAAACAAAAGCCGTTATCCCCCGTTTCGATTAATGTGGAAGAAATTAATTCTTTTTTGGGAGACAAGGTGACAACGACACGATGTCAATCGATCCTTGAGCATTTGGGTTTTAAGGCGATTGTTTTAAAAAAGAATGTTTTGAAAGTAAGCCCTCCAAGTTTCCGGCGGGATGTGACAAAATCCGTGGATGTGATTGAAGAGATTGCCCGGATTGTGGGATATGATCAGTTAGCGACGAGCATACCGGCCATTAAATATTCCGCAGTGAAGGAGGACAAAGCGCGGATTCTGCGACAAGAGATTCGCCGATTTTTGCTTGCTCAGGGGTTGAATGAGGTCATCGGTTACTCCATGACGAATACAAAGAGCTTGGAGAAGACCCGCTTAACGATGGTCAAGTCCGTGAGCGTTAAAAATCCTTTAACGATTGAACAAGAATTGATGAGGCCGACATTGATTCCCGGGCTTTTGTCCATCCTTTTAACTAACCTAAGCCGGGGTGAAAAAAATATTCGAAATTTTGAGTTAGGCAAAGTTTATCTGCCTTCGGGAGAACGCCATGGTTTGGGGATTTTGCTTTGCGGTGTTCGGCGTTTGGATTGGCGTGACAGCGCCCAACATAAGGAAGTTGATTTTTATGATTTGAAAGGGATTACGGAGCATCTTGTCAAATTTTTAAGGATTGATTCGGCTCGACATGTCCCGGTCCAGAAAGAACCTTTTTCTTCTGATAGCTGTGTTTCCCTTCAGGTGGGGGGAGCCCCTCTCGGCTTTTTGGGAAAAATTTCCGCGGAAGTTTTAACTGATTGGGATATCAAGCAGAAAAATGTTTTTGTTGCAGAAATAGATATCGAGGCGTTATGTTCTTTAGCTAAGCCTCAACCGAATTTTGAGGCGATTCCGGTTTTTCCGGCGATTGTCCGCGACATAAGCCTTTCGATTCCCCAGGAGATTGCTTTTGAACAAGTTGAAAAGCTTGTTCGAGATGAAGGTTGGGGTTTATTAAAACAGGTAACGTTTATTGAGGAATATCGCGGGGAAAAAATTGAAAAAGGATTCCGCGGAATTGTCTTTTCTTTGATGTATCAATCGCCTGAGCGCACGTTGCGGGAAGAAGAAGTTACAGACATGCATGAAAAGATTTGCAAGAAGCTGATGGA
>CAZAPN010000124.1:0-5331 GCA_964487145.1 uncultured Planctomycetales bacterium
CTAAAAAGCTTAAAGACCCGGACCGCGACCGATTTATTTTAAGCAAAGGCCATGCTGGTGTCACTCTTTACGCGGTTTTAGCGGATAAAGGTTTTTTTGATAAAAAGCATCTGGATACTTACGGAAAAAAAGGCACGATTCTTGGAGGGCATCCGGATATGTATAAAGTTCCCGGAGTCGAGGCTTCGACCGGTGCTTTGGGGCATGGGTTTCCTTTTGGGGTCGGGATCGCTTTGGCCGGAAAAAAAGACAAAAAAGAATATCGGGTTTTTGTTGTCGTCGGAGATGGGGAATGCCAGGAAGGTTCTATTTGGGAAGCGGCTTTATTTGCCGCCCAGTTTAAGTTGGATAATTTGACGGTTATTTTGGATTACAACAAATTGCAAGCCATGGATCGATTGGATACGATTATCGGTCTGAATCCCTTAGCCGAAAAATGGAAATCGTTTGGTTGGGAAGTCAAAGAAGTCGACGGACACGACATAAATGCCTTGCATAAACTTTTTACCTCAGTTCCATTCTCGCCAGGAAAGCCCAACCTGATTTTGGCCCATACCATTAAAGGCAAAGGAGTTTCTTTTATGGAAAACGTCCCGATTTGGCATTATCGCCTGCCAAATGCGGAGGAAATGAAAAAGGCCTGCGAAGAATTGGGGTTGCATGTCATGAATGGAGTCATCCAATGAGAAATGCTTATTTATCAGCGCTTCATGAATTAGCCGGAAAGAATAAAAATATTTACGCCCTCATTTCGGACAATGGCGCCATTGTGTACGACAAATACCGCCAGGATTTTCCGGAACAATATATTAATTGCGGCATCTCGGAAGCCAATATGATTTCTGTGGCGGCCGGCATGGCGTCCTGCGGAAAAATCCCTTTTGCTTATACGATCGGAAATTTTTTGATATATCGGGCCTTTGAGCAAATTCGCAATGACGTTTGCTTGCAGCGGATGAATGTTAAACTCGTCGGTATCGGAGTGGGATTTGTTTATAGCACCCTCGGTCCAACGCATCATTCCACCGAAGATATCGCTTTGATGCGCACTTTACCCGGTATGACCATTTTTTCTCCGTGTGATCCTTTGGAAACAAAAAAAATTACTTATGCCGCGGCACAAATCGATGGCCCGGTTTATATTCGTTTAGCGACGGGTGGAACGCCAAAAATTTATGAAAACGATTATGATTTTAAAGTTGGCAAAGCAGTGGTTTTAAGAGAAGGCCGTGATTTGACGATGATTTCAACAGGAAGCATTGTTTATGATGTGGTTCAAGCCGCGGACAAATTGAAAAGCCAAGGAATTTCGGCGCGTGTTGTGAATCTTCCTACGATTAAACCAATCGACTCTGCGATGATTTTAAAAGCGGCCGAAGAAACAAAAAACATTTTAACGGTGGAAGAACAGAATTTAAACGGCGGAGTGGGTTGCGCGGTTGCTGAAGTCTTGGCTGATCATCAAATGGCTCCCCGATTTAAACGCTTAGGTTTACAGGACTCCTTTTCACAAGGATACGGGTCTTACCAGGATTTAAAGGAACTCAACAGCCTTTCTCAGGAGCACATTATCAAAGCGGCCAAAGAGCTATTGGAGAAATAATATGGGGAAATTATTGAACATCATTACGCCGTTACACAAAAAATCTCAGCGCAATTACATCGAACGCATGGTTAACGATAAAATCGCCTGTTCTAAAAAGGCGCGCGAATATGAATTTGATTATTGGGATGGCGACCGAAAGTTCGGTTATGGCGGTTATAAATATGACGGGCGGTGGGAAGTCGTGGCCAAGGCATTCATTGAGCATTATAAACTTCCGGCCAACGCAAAGATTTTGGATGTTGGTTGCGGAAAGGGTTTTTTGCTATATGAGTTTAAGAGGCTTTTGCCCAAGGCAACGGTTGTCGGCATCGATATTTCCGCGCATGCTCTTAATACTGCGAAAGAAGAGGTCAAACCGTTCTTAAGGAAGATGCACGCGCAGGACAAATATCCTTTTAAGGACAAGGAATTTGATTTTGTTTTTTCGAATACAACGCTTCATAACCTGGCGGTCTATGATTTGAAGAAGGCTCTTGCCGAAATTGAGCGTGTGGGGAAAAATAAATATATTTGTGTGGAGAGTTATCGAAATGTCCAAGAGCTTTTTAATCTTCAGTGTTGGGCCTTAACCTGCGAATCATTTTTTACTCCTGAAGAGTGGACGTGGTTATATAAAGAATTTGGTTATTCTGGAGATTTCGAGTTTATTTACTTTGAATAAATTATGGGCAATCTATATACAAAACTAAAAGTTTTTCACTATCAGGATAAAGTCGATTCTTTGCCGGCTACGGTTGAAAAGATTTTACCGCCCATTCATATTCGGATTAAACCGACAAACGTCTGCAATCATCGGTGTTGGTATTGCGCGTACAAGGCCGAAGGCCTTCAGCTTGGCAAAGACATGGTCATGAAAGATACGATCCCCTGGCCCAAAATGCAGGAAATCATTGAAGATGTTTCGGACATGGGAGTGAAGGCGATCACCTTTAGCGGCGGCGGTGAGCCATTTTGTTATCCGTATTTGGTTCCAGCCTTGAAAGAACTGGTTAAGAAAAAAGTGAAGTTTGCGACATTGACCAATGGCGCGTTATTGGATGGCGAGGCTGCCGAAATATTTGCGCATCACGGGACGTGGGTGCGCATTTCCATGGACGGATGGGATGATGCCAGTTACATGAAGTATCGCGGTGTAAAGGACGGAGAATTTACAAAAATTATGCGCAATATCAAGTCTTTTAAAATGCTTAAAGGACATTGTTTTTTAGGTGTAAGCATTATTCTTGATAAAGATAATTATACGCATGTTTATGAGTTAACCCGCCAGCTGAAAGAGGTTGGGGTCGATAGCGTGAAATTTTCGCCGTGTATTGTGTCGAATACCTCTCAAGAGAATAATGACTATCACGATCCTTTTTTTGATAAGGCGTTAGAGACGATCAAAAAGACAATTCAAGATTTGGCTGACGACCGTTTCGAAATCAACCAGTCGTATCATCGGCAGGAAATCAGTTTTCGTAAAGATTATGATTGGTGCCCTTATTTGCAAATATTGCCTGTGATCGGCGCGGATTTGAATGTGTATTCTTGCCAAGATAAAGCTTATAACTTGGACTGCGGCTTAATCGGCAGTATCAAAGATGTCCGTTTTAAAGATTTTTGGTTTCAAGATAAGGGGAAATTCTTTCAAATTAATCCTTCCCGGGATTGTAACCATCATTGTGTGGCAAATGGAAAAAATCTGCTGGTTCTGGAATATTTAAATGCGGATTCGGAACATTTAGGATTTGTATAATTTTTGAAAGGTTATCTGATGAAAAAAATAGGTTTTCAGAAAGAGAAGTTAGCGATTGAAGGTGGAGCCCCTTTACGAAAAAAACCATTACCACCTCGACGATTATTCGATCGAAGTGAATTGAAAAGTGTCGCTGCCGTTTTTCAAAACAGTTGGAATTCTCGTGTTGATTTTGGTTATCAAGGGAAGTTTGAAGAGCTCTATACGAAAGCATTTGTCGGTTTTCAAGGAGGGAAAGGTTACGCGGATGCCGTATCTTCTGGTTCCGCAGCTTTGTTTGTCTCTTTAGCTGCTTTAAAGATCGCCCGGGGAAGTGAAATTATTTTTTCACCCGTGACTGACCCGGGCGGTATCTCTCCGGCGCTTTTTTTAGGATTGAAACCGGTTGTTGCCGATTCTTTGCCGAATAGTTTTAATATAAGCCCATCTGAGTTTGAAAAGGCGGTTACTCGGAAAACTAAAGTCGCCGCCATTACACATTTAGCCGGAATTCCTGTGGATATGGATCCGATTTGCCGAATCGCCCGGCGTAAAGGGATAAAAATTATTGAAGATTGCTCTCAGGCGCACGGTGCTTTATATAAAAATAAACGGGTGGGTTGCTTTGGAGACATCTCTTTTTTCTCGACGATGTTTTCGAAGATTCACGCCTCAGGCGGGTGCGGAGGTTTGATTTATACCCAAGATAAAGAGTTGTATTGGCGTGTCAGGAGCTTGGCTGATAGGGGAAAACCGTTCCAGAAAAAAGACGCAAACATGAAAGACCCCGGAAGTTTTCTTTGCGGCGCTTTAAATTTTAATCAGGATGAAATTTCTTGTGCGATAGGGCTATCCACATTAAAGAAACTCGATCGCACGATTAATGAGCGTTTAAAAATTGTCCACAATATAAATTCGCAGCTTAAAAACTGTCGGGTCGTGAAACCCGTTGAGATTCCTCGCTTTGCAAAACCGTCCCCGTTTTTCTTGACGGTAAAAGTGGATTGCGACAAGTTAAAAGTTTCAAAACTTAAATTTGCGGAGGCTATCAGGGCCGAAGGAATTTGGATTAACCCTGACTATCGGTATGTTGTTTGCGAATGGGGATGGATGAAGCCGTATCTTACCAAAGACATGAAAACTCCGAACGCCTCACAATTTCGCGATGAAACATTTAATATCCTTTTTAATGAACGTTTCACAGATAAAGATATTCGGGATGTTATTCGTTGCATTTTAAAAGTTGAATCTGTTTACGCGAAGTAAAGAGTATCGCGGTCAAGACAAGAAAGGATTCTCTATGATTTCTCCTTTATCCAAAGTCCATCCCAAAGCCAAGATAGGAAAAGATGTTAAGATTTATGATTTTGCGAATATTTACGGTGCGGCGACCATCGGGGATGAGAGCATCATTGGCGCTTTTGTTGAAATCCAGCCGGATGTTGTGATCGGCAAAAAGGTGAAGATTTCAAGCCATTCATTTGTCTGCACGGGGGTTGTTATCAAAGATGAGGTTTTTATCGGGCATGGCGTTATGTTTACAAACGATAAATTTCCTCATTCCGTGGATAAACAAGGAAATTTGATCAGTGCGAAAGATACGAAGGTTATCCCAACCATCATTGAGAAAAGGGCCGCCATCGGAAGTAATGCCACGATCCTTTGCGGCATCACAATCGGCGAAGGTGCGGTTGTGGGGGCAGGGAGTGTCGTCACCAAGGATGTCGCGCCGCATACGGTTGTCTGCGGTAATCCGGCGAGGATTTTAAAGAAATAACACTATCGCCATTTATTGCACAAGGAGACTTTATGAAAAAAATAGCTTTATCCCAAGAACATAACCGGATTATTTTTGATGAATATGAAACCTTGGGTCCAGTGATTTTGGGGCCTTATTGTAGTTATACCTGGAGGCGGGACCCGAAACATGTTTTATTCACCTTGGCCCGGTATAAGTTTTGCGCCAAGATGTTGTCAGGGAAAACAAAGGTCATGGATATCGGATGCGGAG
>CAZAPN010000125.1:0-5315 GCA_964487145.1 uncultured Planctomycetales bacterium
ATCGTTCGGGGCCTAAATCATCATGTCGATTCTCAAAATCCTCATCCACAAAATAATTTTCTGGTTTATCGCTTTTTTTGTTTTAGGCGTGATCGGTTATGCCAACAGCTTTCAAGGGACTTTTATCTTTGATGATTTTCCGCTGATTGTTGAAAACCCTAAGATACAACACATCTTTCCTCTGGAAAATCTTATCGACAATAGTCGACGGCCGCTTGTTTATCTTTCCCTAAGTCTGAATTATCAATTAAATGGTTTAAACCCTTTCGGATATCATTTGTTCAATCTCATCATACATCTTTTAACAGCCTTAGTTTTTTTTGGCTTGCTGAATCAAACCTTACTAACAAAAAATTTAAGACATAAATACTTGGCCGATGCGCCTTGGTTATCTGGAATTATCAGTCTCATATGGCTCGTTCACCCTTTACAAACACAAAGCGTCACTTATATTATTCAACGCAGTGAATCTCTGATGGGGTTGTTTTATGCCTTAACCCTGTACGGGGCTATCCGTGCTTATGGGGAAACAAAGGGGAGGCTATGGATGCTCTTGACCATCCTTTTTTGCCTTTTGGGAACGATAACAAAGGAAGCCATGGTCACAGCTCCAATCATGGTTTTATTGTATGATCGCTTTTTCATTTTTGATTCAATCAAGCAAGCGTTCAATAAACGGAAATTTCTTTATTCTGGGTTAAGCTTAAGTTGGTTTCTCATGATTTTCTTTCTTATTTTCACGTCAACTGAGGAAAGTATTCCCAGTGCCGGCCTGACATTTAAAGAGGGGCAGCCTTTCACGTATTTGCTAAACCAGCCCCGTGTCATGCTTCATTATCTCAAAATTTCTTTCTGGCCTGTTTCTCTGGTATTTGACTATAGCTGGCCTTTAACCACAAACCTTTGGCAACTCATTCCGGCACTTGGACTAATCCTCGTCGGACTCACAGGAATCGTCCGCCTATTTAAAAAATATCCCGAAATTTCTTTTATGGGAATCTGGTTTTTTGTGATTTTAACCCCCACATCAACGCTCATCCCTATCAAGGATTTAGCGGTTGAACATCGCCTATATCTGCCGTTATTGGGTGTGATCGCCTTTTTCATCTTAGGGGGGTGGAATCTTTCAAGAAATACCCCTCACATTAAAATCCCATTATGGGGGATAACCTTCATGATCGGAGCGTTGATAAGCGTCTTAACGGTACTAACCGTTCAACGAAATAAAATCTATACCAGCGAGATTGCTTTATGGAATGATGTCGTCAAAAAACGCCCCCAAAATGCCCGTGCCCATAATAATCTGGGACGGTGTCTCATCGAGGATGAGCCTCGATTCGATGATGGCCTGTTGCATTTATACCGGGCGATTGAACTCAATCCTGACTATGCGGACGCGCACAATAACTTGGGAATTGCCCTCGCAACCCAAGGACAAATCAAGGAAGCGACTCAAGAATTCACCAAAGCCATTGAACTTGATCCTTCACATGCGCAGGCGTTCAATAATTTGGGTCTTACCTTAGGACAACTGGGGCAAGCGCATCTTGCTATCGAACTTTTTCAAAACGCGATAAAAATCAATCCTCATCAAATAGATGTTTACACCAATCTATGCTCCGCTCAGATCGACGTCGGACGATATCCGGAGGCGAAAGAAAACTGTTCGTCGGCCTTAAAAATTGACCCCCAAAATACAAAAGCAAAAACCTTACTTAATGAGCTTAACTCCAGAATAGCAAAATAAAAAAGAGGACTAAACGATGGAAAAATCCCTTGACATGCCTCTGAAAAAAAATTATAGTAACGTTCAATTACAAAAGGGGGAATTATGTTAGCTATTTTCTTAATTGCTTTTGGCGTTTTTTCACGCTTCATTATTCACACACCGAATTTTACACCCATTGCCGCGATCGCGTTATTCAGTGGTCTTTATCTCAATCGCAAATACGCATTTCTTCTTCCGATCGCGATCCTGATGATCTCTGATATTTTCTTAGGATGGCACAGTACTATTCCTTTCACATGGGGAAGCATGATTTTGATTACGGCTCTTGGATTAATGACACGCCAACAAAAAACCGTATTGAATCTATTCGGTTCGAGTTTCGTAAGCGCTGTTTTATTTTTCGTGATTACCAATTTTGGCTGCTGGTTGCTTTGGTATCCACACACGACCGAAGGATTCCTTAGTTGTTATACACTCGCGAGTCCGTTCTTTAGACAAACATTGGTCAGCACCTTGGTGTATAGTGCTATTTTGATTGGTATTTATGAAATTATTGCCTATCGTGTTAAAGAAACCCGATTGGCTTCTGTTCTTTTAACGAAGTAAATCACATTTACCTAAAGGGTTCTTGACGAGCAATCGTCAAGATGAAAAGGGAAACCTGTGTGAATCAGGTGTGGTCCCGCCGCTGTAACCCCAAAGCATTCAGTGACACCTTTTGACAAGTTTATTCAAAGCCACTTGCGGCCGCAAGGCCAATGGGAAGGCCGTCAAAAGTGAGGGGAAGCCAGAAGACCTGCCCTATAGATAAAGCGTTAAACTGCGTCAGACAGTTTTAGCGACCATAGATTTGGGACTAAGTTAAATAGGGCGCACTCCCAACTGAAAAGAAATTTTCGGTTGGGAGTTTTGCTTTTGGGCCCTTTCTTAAGAAAGGGCCCAAAAGCACTCCGACGAGTATGTCGAAATTTTCGCAGAAAATTTCGACATTGGTTACGAGTCGGAGTCAAGGACATCTTTAAAGGAGAATTCTTATGAAAACAATTTACTTATCAATCGTTCTTTTCATTTTTTGTTATCCCGCCTACGCCCAAACCACATCCCCCATCAACCTCGACGAAATCGTGATCACCTCCAGCCGCATGGCCCAGCATGATTATAAAATTGCGGCCAATGTCACAGTCATTGACCAAAATAAAATCAAAGTATCGAACGCCGATACGGTTTCTGAAATCGTCAAAGAAGAATTGGGTGTCAACATTTATGATAGTAGTAGCGCCAAAACTTCTGTTGTTGATATCCGAGGATTTGGGGATACGGCCACACGGAATGTCTTAGTGCTTGTCAATGACCGAAAAGTCAACTCGATTGATATCTCCGGGCCAGATCTTATGCAAGTTCCCCTCGAGGCTGTTGAGCGAATAGAGATTGTCCGCGGGGCTGGCTCTGTTCTTTACGGGGACAATGCCGTGGGTGGGGTCATTAACATCATTACAAAGAAAGGCAAAGGCCCTTTACAAACAAAAGCCGGGGGGACCTACGGCAGTTACAATACGCAGAGTAAAGACATCGAAATGTCAGGTGAAAAAGGAGACCTCAAATATTATTTCTTGACCCAAAACTACTCCACTCACGGCTATCGATCCAACAGTCAATTGGAAGCGAACGATTACAATCTCGATACGACCTATTCATGGATAGATAAACTAACGATCGATCTCTCCGGGGGTTGGCACGAAGATGATTATGGTTTACCAGGAGGACTCAACGCAACCGAGCTCTTGACGTTTGGCCGACGCGGATCTTCCGAAGAGAATAATTATGCCAACGCCAAGGACCGTTTCGTAAAATGCGCGTTCAAAATAAAACCCTGGCCTGAAGATATTGACTGGGGACATTTTATTCTTGATTTTTCGTATCGTAACCGTGACACTTACGCCTGGTTTGATTATGCCTCGTCTGGCGCTACCGCAACAAAACGTGACATCGATACATTCGGATTGACATCAAAATACATTTTTAATCAGCAAATTTTAGGCAAAGAAGTCAATTTTGTTTCAGGAATCGATTTTTATGACATCACCAACGATATTGTGGGCGGTGGTTCAGGATTAAGTGAAAGTTTTGACGATCTGACGATTTCCAAGGAAGAGTGGGGGATTTATAGTTACGCCGAATATGAACTCTTTCGAAACTTTTATGTTAACGGAGGCGGGCGATATCAAAATGCCGAGTATACTTTTGATAGACGCGACACACCATTCTATGACACGAAAGATCCTTCAGATACCGTTTTCATGGGCGGGGCGAAATATGAATATGCCAAAGGTTCAAACGTTCATTTCAATGTGCAACAGACATTCCGGTTCCTTGCTACAGACGAATGGTACGACACCTGGGCTGGATTAAACACAAACCTCAAGCAACAAAGAGGAATCCAGTATGAGATCGGATGGAAGCACAACTTCCGGGATACCATCACTTTTCATGTGACCCCTTATTGGATTGATAATAAGGATGAAATTTTCTTTAATCCCGTCTCTGGCCTATTCGGATCGAACAGCAATTATGACAAAACCCGTCGAGTAGGAATCGAAATGGGACAAAAGTCAGACTTATTAAGACTCTGGACTATAGACCGTGCACCGTGGACGAAGATAGAATTTTCTACCAATTACACCTACCAAGAACCGAAGTTTAGAGAAGGGACCTTTGAAGACAAATTCATCCCCATGGCTCCTAACCACCAGTCGAATATCAATCTACAAGTTGAGTTATGGAAAAAATATTTTGTCTCCGTTAATGGCTCATACATCGGGTCTCGATTTGCAGTAAATGACACACTCAACGTGACGCCTCGTATCAAACCCCATTACCTTCTGGATGCAAAGATTGGGATGAATCTAAAAAACATGGAATGTTTCTTCGCCATTAATAACCTGACCGATGAACTTTATTCGACGTACGTTATCAAAAGCGCCTCATCAACGGTCAAAGATTATTATCCCGATCCCGAACGGAACTTTTTGTTTGGGATCAAAGGAAAATTCTAAGGAGTTTTTTCAAGCGTGAGGGAGGGGAATGAAGGCGGCCCCGGACGTTTTTGTCCGGGGCCGCCTTCATTTTTCTCCCTAAAAAACAGTTTTCATCTCGACAAACTCCCCAACCTCACGGATAATATATTCCATATGAAGATAATCGCATTTATCCTTTTCAACTTTTTGATTTTTTTCGCCCACTATTTATTCCTCACACGTTTAAAAATTAGTGGACTGAGCCATAAATTTGTTGTGGTCGGAGTTCTCGTCGCTGCCCAAATCATCCTGACAGAACTTATTTTAGCCATCTCCGGATGGCTTTATTTATCGATTTTAATTTTTGTCGATCTCCTAATCAGTGGGGTACTTTTTGCTTTCTCAATTCAAAAATTCGAAAATATAAAATTAGACGTCCTCAGCGATTTAAAAAGTCTTCGGTCTCATCTTTCCATTTTATCAACCTGGGAAAACACGACTCTCATTATCCTCATTTTATTCGCAAGCCTTTGGATCGGCTTAGCTGTCTATTTCCTTCCTCCCAGAGGAGT
>CAZAPN010000126.1:0-5309 GCA_964487145.1 uncultured Planctomycetales bacterium
GATAAAAATTATATTTTCGCATCAAATAACAGGTGTTTAAAATGACAAAACAAAGCCCGAGAACAATAAAAAGTTTTAGGCTTTGTTTGATTTGTATTCGGGGCGTCGAAAAGATGATCCAAAGAATAAAGGGCAGAATGACAAGAAAAGCTGTCCCTTTCGTGAGGGTGCTTAATCCGGCGCTTATGCTAAGGCCCAGGAGAATCAGGTTATTTTTTTCTGACAAATACCTGATAAAGAAATAAACAAAACAGGTGAGCCAGAAAGTCAGGACATAATCGTTTTGGGTGCTTGATCCTTGCAGGATACCCATCGGGATCGTTGCTGTGATGAGCCCTGTCAAGATTTGGCCAGAGAGGCTGGCCCCAAATTTTTTAGCGATGAGAGAAGTCATGATGATGCTCGCTACCATCGCGTACCATTGGACAAAATTCGCTAATCGGTCAGAGCCACAGAGAATTTGGAAATGCAGGATGATGTATTCCGCTCCGGGCGCATGGGTCAATTGGCGCGGGATGCCCGTCGGATAATTCGCTAGCGTCTGGTTTTGGACCCAGTGAGCGACCCGGCCCATATGATAGGTCAGAGAATCCCAATTATTGGGAGGCGCCACCCACGCGATCAGGGCAACAATGAATATGATGAAAAAAATACCGGAAAGAAAAATCGCATCCGAGACCAAAAGGTTTTTTAACGAAAAACTGTGTTGCGGGATTTTTCTGCCCGGAATTTTATAATAAAAGACAATGAGGCCGATCGTGGCAATTATCCATGCCCCCAGAACCCCAGGAAAAGTCAACCACCGCAGCAAACTCAAGAATTCCGTTGAAATGACAAGATAGGTCCCCCAGGCAAGGGAGGCGATTGAAAAGTTTTCCCGGAAATCAAAATCCCTTTGATCATGCCTTTTGATTAGGCATAACAAAAGAAGCGCCCAACACAATAAGGGAAGGACCGAAAACATTATTTTATCCTCAGTTCGATTTAATTTCCGTCAAAGAAACGATAGAATATAATTCCCCAGTACATTTGAATAGCTTTGGGCCAGTCAATCTTTTTGCCCTCATTTTTCGAACGGGCCATATAGCGAATGGGGACCTCGAGGATCCTTAATTTCTTTTTCATGAATTTAGCCGTAATCTCCGTCTCAAACATGAAGTTTTCTGAAGTGATCGTTATCCCGTTCAAAGAATCTTTTTTAAAAAGTTTGTAACAGGTGTTGATGTCTGTCAGATGCCCCCCGAAGAAAAGGTTGAAGGTCATATTGGAAAACCGATTTGCCAGGCGATTGACCGGGTGCATCCGTTCGATGTTTCCTTGAAAGCGAGAGCCATAAATCACATCCGCCTTATTTTCTAAAAGCGGATGAAGGAGCCGCGGATATTCGCAGGGGTCATATTCGAGATCTGCGTCCTGAATGAGAATAAAATCACCGGAGGCCTTTGCGATCCCCTTTTTTAAGGCGGCTGTCTTGCCGAGGTTGCGTTCGTTATTGAAAATTTTGACCGAGGGATGCGAAACATATTTTTGCAGGATTTCCGCTGATCCATCGGCCGATCCGTCATCGACGATGATGAGTTCTTTCGTCAGATTGGCCGGCAGGCCCAGATCCAATATTTTTTGAATGATTATTTCAAGAGAGTCCTTTTCATTATAGACAGGCATGATGATGGAGAGTGTTTGTGTCATAACCGTTCCTTTGGGTTTCGTTGCGTGATATTTTGTAGCAAAAAAGAAATAGTGATGATAAATAAAGGCGCAATAGGCAGAATATGCCGGGGTACCATAAAAATCAAGGAATAAAACGTAATAAAGCCGCTCATGACAACAAAGATGGAAAAAAGAATTTGGTTTTGTTCGTTTGAAAAGAAAGACGAAGAGCAAATTTCCTTCCGATTTCGCGCCATCACTTTAGCTAAAAAAAGAAAAGCCAGCAAAGACACCATCGCGATCACGTAGTTGAGTGTTGTGGAAACCCAGGGACAGTCAAAAATTTTTGAAAGCCAGTCCGGATAAGCGACAAAACCAATATGGGTTGTTTCCCAAAAAAACATTTTAAATATTTCGATAAAGAACATAAGGCTGTATTGGGGGAGATTGGTGATGATAGCAAAAAAAGAATGGCGTGTCAGGATTTTGGCGACTTGTTCTTCGGAACGCCCTGTCCTGACAAGTTCGTTATAGCGGTCCATGCCGATGCGTTCAGTATAAGGTCCTTCGGAAAACTGGCAGAGCTCGTCGTTAAAGAATTGCAAACAGACCTCCCGACTGGGGACATGGGCGATTGTGGCCAAAATATGTCGGCCTGTTAATTTTTGAGTTCGGCGGATCGTGTTGCCATAAAGGGCCCATGGTCCGCGGTCTGTCAGGACAAAATTCCCGTTATATTTTTGATTCGCGGATTTATAGAAGAAGAGGATCCCTTCGCATGTAATCAGAGCGACCAAAACCAGAATAAACGTGTTTTTAAGGGCATGTTTATGCCCGTTGAAGGAAGCACAAAGTCCTATCAAGGAATACGCCGCGAATAAAAACCAGCCAATGATTTCAAACATCGCTTTCACGGAAATAATCGGGATTAAAGATAACCCTAATAAGAATCCCCACAAGGCGTTGGGAAAGTGTTTTTCTTGGAACAGGCGATCAAATGATTTCGCGGCTGTCAGGATAAGCAGCAGGACCCACGGGTAGGTGCTTCCTTCGGAAAAAAGGCTTAAAATCGAATTGATGATCGCCGGAGAAAAACCCAGATAAAAAATCGTTAAAACGATAAGTCCTGAGCAGATTCTTAATTTTTTAAGAATCACCAATGTCAGGAATTGCGTTGCAGAAAGCAAAAGGATGTTGAAAATTTTTAAGACATCTTGAAAAGGGACAGAAAGTTTTGCTGCGAGCGTCATGGATAGAGAGATCATCCAAGGATACAAAGGTTCCCGGTTCGGGCCGGTTTTAAAATACTGAACCCAACCTTTTTGTGTCAAGATAGATCCGAGGTCATAAAAACTGACCGCGTCATGCACAATAATCATCTGCGAAACAAAGGCCAGGTAGATCCAGTAGATTAGCGGAAGAATAAAAGCGAGTGTAAGCGAGAAGGAAAGCAGGACCCCTGAAGAAAAAAATTGTTTTAAAAATTTAGTCATATTTTGACCGCGAAGATCGTGAGAAAATTCAAACGACACCCATTATAACATTCTCTTTTTAAAAAAGAAAAGGAGTTAATGTTTATATTGGGTTATCAATAGGAGGGCTTCTGTTTAAACTCAAATAACCAGTTGACCGCCTATCAAATAAGGCAGTATAATTGGTCGTGTTTTTAAGAGCACTCTTTCCATCGTTATCCATTGAGAGGCTGAAGTATGAAAAAAATATTATTGATTGAGGACGATCACGATTTGGCAAAAATTATGCAAAAACGGTTGAGCCAAAACGGTTTTGAAGTTTTATGGGCCGAAGATGCCTATTTTGCAACCCAGACCGCGCACAAAGAAAAGCCTGATTTAATCATCTTAGATTTGATGATCCCTGGTGGTGGCGGGATTTCTTTCTTAAAAAATCTTCGGCTTTCGATGAATGTCCAAAATATTCCCGTGGTGGTTCTCACCGCCATGAAAAATGATGAACGCAAGAAGCTCGTTGAAGACGTGGGAATCCAGGCCTATCTCGAAAAACCCCAAGATTTGGATAAACTGGTTGACGTTATCAAATCCCTTTTAAAGATACCCGAATCATAATATGGCGAATTTGTTAGACACCCTGAAGGCCCAAGGGTTGATTACCGAAGAACAACTCCAGGATGCCCGTGCCAAACAAGTTGGCGCTAAACAACCTCTCCAAGAATTGCTCGTCGAAATGGGATTTCTCAAAGAAGAAGATCTTTTAAGAGTCGCTTCTGAGACGTTCCAACTGCCGATTTTCAATCTCGAGAAAGAAAACAAAGATCCACTGGCCCTCAAGATGATTCCCTATGATCTCGCTCGGCGTCACGGGGTATTCCCTTTACGAAAAGAGGGTGACCAACTCATTGTCGCCATGAGCAATCCGAAGGATTTGATCGCCCTTGATGATATCCGCCTTGTTTCGGGGCTTTCCGTCGTCCCTGTCTTAAGCAGCCGCACATCGATCACCCAATGCATTGAGAAATATTACCATTTGAATGACGCGATGTATGACCTTTTAAAAAATATCGTCGAAGATGATGTGAAAGTTGAGGTTCAGAAAACAGAGGTCTCGTCTGCTGATTTTTTAAATTTGACGGATTTAAAAGGAGATTTGTCTCCGATTGTACGGCTGGTCAATATCATTTTAGTGGATGCAGTGAAGGCCAGGGCGAGTGACATCCATATCGAACCTCAGGAAGGGGCCGTGGCCGTCCGTTATCGCATCGATGGGGATTTAAAAAATATTATGAAAATTCCCATTGAAATGCTTAATGCCTTGATCGCCCGTTTTAAAATTTTGGCTGAATTGGATATCACCGAAACACGTAAGCCGCAAGATGGCCGCAGCAGTCTTTCTTTTAATAACCGGAAGATTGACCTTCGCGTTTCCGTGATTCCTACTTTTCATGGGGAAAAGATTGTCATCCGCATTTTGGATTTGACCCAGGCGCGCACGGATTTGGACGCGATCGGTTTTGAGAAAAATGAATTAAATGTTTTCAAGGAAGCGGTCATGCGTCCGCAGGGGATGGTCCTTGTGACCGGTCCGACGGGTTCCGGAAAAACATCGACCCTTTATGCGGCGTTAAAATTTATCAAAAGTGAAAAGCGCAATATTGTGACGATTGAAGACCCCATCGAATATTTGATCCAAGGGATTAACCAGATCCAGGTCAATCCCATTAAAGATGTGACATTCGCCAATGGCCTCAGGAGCATTCTTCGTCAGGACCCCAACGTTATCTTGGTGGGAGAAATCCGGGACCAGGAAACCGCTGAAATGGCTTTTCGTTCTGCCCTCACAGGGCATTTGGTACTCTCGACGGTACACACGAATAATACGGTTTCTACTGTGACTCGCCTTTTGGACCTAGGGCTTGAGCCTTATTTGATTGCTTCTTCGCTTGTTCTTATTGTTGCCCAACGGCTTGTCCGAAAGATTTGTTCTTCATGTTTGGAAGAGTATACGCCGGCGCCGACGTCATTAGAGAAATATGGAACGCAAATCCAAACAGCCCATATTGAAAGATTTTATCGAGGGAAAGGCTGTCTTCAATGCGATTATACGGGGTATCTCGGGCGCATCGCTGTTTTTGAAATTTTAAGGGTCACGGATCAGGTCCGTTCCTTGATTGATCAGAAAGCAGG
>CAZAPN010000127.1:0-2551 GCA_964487145.1 uncultured Planctomycetales bacterium
TGAGGCAAATCTAAAATCACCTGGTCGTTGGTATAACTATGCACAGTAGTCATAAAACTTTTCTCAATTCCGATTTTGTCATTAAGCACTTTGGCAACTGGAGCCAAACAATTAGTTGTACAAGACGCATTCGAAATAATATCCATGTCTTTCTTATAAGTCTTGTTGTTAACACCCATAACAAACATCGGAGCATCCTTCGAAGGGGCTGAAATGATAACTTTCTTGGCCCCTGCCGCTAAATGCCCTTTGGCCTTCTCTACTTCAGTAAATAATCCGGTTGATTCAACGACATAATCAGCACCGACTTCATTCCACTTCAAATTGGCCGGTTCTTTTTCAGCTGTCACACGGATTTTTTGCCCATCAACGATAAGCGTATTTCCCTGGACTTCGATTTTGCCTTTGAATTCCCCATGGGTAGAATCATATTTCAACATATAGGCCAAATAATCAGCCTCGAAAAGATCGTTGATCCCAACGATCTGAACGTTTTTCTGTTCTAGGGCAGCCCGAAATACCAAACGCCCGATTCTTCCAAACCCATTAATCCCAACTTTAATGGCCATCGCTTCTCCTCCTATTTTTTAATACGATTTTCTTTTTATCACTGTTAGGGGACAGCCCTACACGGTACGGTGCAGGGCTGTCCCTTCATTTTCAAATGACCGTCTAAGATTTTTGAATTATATCACAAAGCTTTTTTTATTCAAATCAATTCTTCGAAAGACCAAGGTTAGCTCAAAGAATCTATTTTATCTCACACTTATTGCACAAAGATTCATCTTTCGCCGAAGGTCTTACCCCAAACAATTGAGCGGCGATCCAACGGTATAAAAACCCCGATAATGGCACTCCACACTTTTTACATTTTTTAGCCATAAAAATCCTCCCAAAAAACCTTAAGACGCTAAGAAAATCTTCCCGTCTTTCGTTTCTAATTTAATCGCTGTTAACTTTGACCCTTTAGGCGCGGGCGGTTTTGTCGCTTGGCCTGTTAAAGGATCAAACGTTGCCCCATGCCATTGACAAAGAAGTTTATTTCCCGCAAGCTTATTCGGTCCGCCCTTATGCGTGCAAATATTTTCAAAAGCGCGGATTTCTTCTTTAAGACAAAGCAAAATAGACTTCTTGCCGTTATACATAAAAGTAACGGCATGCTTTTTCTTTAAATCTTCAACACTCATCAGAAATTTATCCGCTCCGACCTTAATCTCTTCGACATCAGAAGCTCCCCAAGCCTCACCCGACAACAACCGCCCGCACGCCGTAATTCCCGCAACCGCAATGACGGTTTTGACACTTTTCTCCAAAAACTCTTTTCGTGTAATTTTTTCGCTCATCATCTCCCCCTTTTTCTTTAACTTATGCCCCCCCCCCACCGTAAACAAACCTCGTAGGTTTGTTTACGGTTTGCCCAAACGTATTCCGGATTTCATCGGATGCCCAGCTAAAAAACTTTTGATCTCCATGGGTTTTCCAGATTCTGGTTGGACTCGGCGAAGGATAATGACACCCTTCACTGTCTGAACACAAATCCCTTCCTTCTCAATGGCCAAAACCTCGCTGGGTTTCCCAGAGGCAGGGTTAGCATCTTCAACATGGCTTTCCAATATTTTCAATATCTTCCCACCAAAATATGTATAAGCCCCCGGCCAAGGAAGAAGCCCGCGGACCAAATTATGAATTTGTTCCGCGGACTGCTTTTCAAAATCAATCAATCCCATTTCTTTCGTTAATTTCGGCGCGATAGAAACGTCTTTCTCGTTTTGTTTCATGACCGCAAATGTTTTCTTTTCAATAGTATCAATGGTTTTCAATAAAAGCTCAGCACCTAAAGAGGCCAACCGAGAACGCAAGCTGACCGAAGTGTCCGAATCAAAAATTTCCTCTTCTTTTTGGCTTAAAACATCACCCGCGTCCAACTTTTCATTGAGTTTCATAATGGTGACCCCGGTCAATTTATCGCCGTTCATAATCGCCCAATTAATCGGTGCGGCCCCCCGGTACTTCGGAAGAAGCGAGGCATGGACATTGATACAAAATGTTTCCGGGATGCGAATAATTTCCGGCGGAAGGATCTTTCCGTAAGCGACAACCACAAATAAATCCGCTTCAAACTTCTTTAACTGCTCTACGATTTCGGTGGTTTTTAAAGTGACGGGTTGGAGGACAGGAATCTTATTCTTTAAAGCCTCCTCTTTCACTTCATTAGGAACAACTTTTAAATGCCGGCCTTTGGGTTTATCGGGTTGGGTGACGCACGCAACCACCGAATAGCCTTCTGTTAAAAGGGCTTTTAGATTGACTGCCGCAAAATCGTCACTGCCAAAGAAAACAATCTTCATAAAAATATTCACTTTTAAGTTTGCGAGTTAGCGAGTTGGCGAGTTGGCGAGTTAACGAGTTTCAATTTTGTTTAAACAACTCGTCAACTCGTTAAACTCGTAAACTCGTAAAACTAAATTACGGATCCACATTCACGCTAATCTGTACTCCCGCCTTCTTTTTGACCGAAGCGAGGGCTGAGCGAATTCCTACGACCATGTCA
>CAZAPN010000127.1:2561-5298 GCA_964487145.1 uncultured Planctomycetales bacterium
AACAGTTTTTCATTGCTCCCATTGATTCCCATTCCATGTCAGGGACTTTTTTCCCCTTCATTAGTATAGTCAAACGATACTTCCCACGCAACCGCGGCGTTAAAAAGGGTTGAGGATCAAAAATCTCAACAGGCTTACTTTCGAAGGCTTTTTTTAATTCTTGGAACAAATTCTCCGCACATTCTGTTGAAGATTCCTGTTTAGGAGCGCGGACCATAATTTCAATCAGGTGCTTCGCCGGAGGAAACCCCAACTCTTTTCTTATCTTTAATTCGTGCCGATAGAATTTTTCGATGTCCGATTTTTTCAAGGCCTTGATACAATCATTGTCCGGCATAAAAGTTTGGACGATGAATTGCCGTGAAGCCATATTTTTCAACTGCATAAAAACCTCAAAAGCCTTTTCTGAGGCACGAAAATCCAGACGGTTCAACTCGTTATCCGCCTGCAAAATCCCAACAAGATCCACGGAAAGTTTTCCCTGTTCCCGAAGGATCGCTTGGGTCGCGATCAAAATATCAAAGTCCGGCGACACAATACGTCGGTCCTTATCATAATGATCAATGCGGGCCTGCGGAAATTCACGGGACAATTCACTTTCGAGCTTTTCAATGCCCATGCCTTGGTACCGCAAATAAGCGCCCTTACAGGCGGGACATATTTCGGTCGGTTTCGTTGAAAAATTACAAAACCGGCAGACCATTTTTTTCTTCTCAAAAAGATATGTTAGCCCGACATCACATTTTTCACATTTGAGGGTATGTCCGCATTTGGAGCAACGGATGAGCGTGCTAAAGCCTTTTCGGTTCATAAAAAGAATTGCCTTGCCCCTGGCATCCAGAGTTTTGCGCAGCTGATCCTTCAAAAAGAACGAAACAACGGAAGTCTTGCGCGGATTATAATTATTCATATCCATGACATGAACAGACGAAGAATGTTCTGTCGAAAAATCAAGGCTTTTCATTTTCTTGCTTTGCGCCAAACCCCAGATTTCTAAAGAAGGAATCATCGATGTAAAAATCACATCGCAATGCTCGATTTTGGCCCTGAGCAAAACAACGTCGCGCAGATGATAAAACGGTGACTGGTCTTGCTTATAAGCGCTGTTATTTTCATCCCAGACAATGATTAATCCTAAACGGTTGGTTGGCGAAAAGACCGTCGAGCGTGTGCCCACAAGAAGTTTAACGCGGTCTTGCTTGATCTGAAGCCATTGCTCTAACTCTCTTTTCGGATTCCAACGCTTATCGAGGATAAAAGCGTTTAAATTCTTTTGAGACAATTTTTGACTGACAAAACTCATTAAAGCGATTTCGGGAACCAAAAAAAGAACGGACAAATTCTGACGCAATGCGGATTCAATCTTGTCAGAAAAGAAATCCCAGGCCTTATCGCTGAAATGATTGCGAACCAGCGTAATCGTGGATGAGCTCTTCGCATTTTGCAATATGGGATTTTCCCAAAACGATTCGGTTTTAAGAGGTTTTCGTAACGCTTTGGGCAAGACAGCTTCAATGGCTTCGCCCCACGAACAACAATAATAATCCGAGAATTCTTTCGTGAACTTCAAGAAATTCTTGTCCAACGCAGGGGCTTGATCGAGCAGCTTTAAGATAGGCTTTAGATTTTGATAAGTGCTTTTGGCTTTAATCCCGACAACACATCCGACTAATTTTTGATTTCCAAAAGGCACGAGGACACGATGGCCGACGGAAATCTTCTCGGACAAATCCGGATCCATCGAATAATCAAACGGCCCCGGAATGGGAAGCGGGATGGTAACTTGGGCAATTTTAGGAGACATAGTTAAGTTGTCGAGTTAACGAGTTGGCCAGTTGATGAGTTATACTGTTTGTGTTATGCGAATTATAGCTTATTTTTCATGAGCTTACAAAATTAAAAAAGGATGAACTCGAAAACTCGACAACTCGTTGACTCGTTAACTTCGTTAATCCCTAAGCATCTTTATGAGATCTTGAACGGCGTTAGGCTTGGCGAGTTCTTTTGTCTTGGCTTTTAACGAGGAAACTTCTTCGGGGTGCTGGCTTAAACGCTTGATTTCTTCAATCATCGCGTTGATATTGGGTTGGCTAAGTCCAATCCCATGGCGTCTTAAGACATTCACGTTATTCGTTTCTTGCCCGGGAATCGCGCTAAAAAAGACAAGCGGCAGACCTTTAACCAACGCTTCACAAATCGATAATCCGCCGGGTTTAGTGACCATGACATCGGCGACCGACATCAATTCATCCATATTGTTGACCAAACCAAAAACATGCAAACCGTCCTGTTTCTTTCCCTTTAAGACTTCATAAAGGGCCTTGTTATTTCCGCAGACAACGAGAAGCTGAAAACCTTGGAGGGCTGAAACAACATTTTCCATCGGGCCCATGCCAAAAGACCCGGTGGCCAAAAGAACGGAAAACATCTCTTTCTTGACCCCCAATTTATCGCAAAGTTCTCCGCGATTAACAACCTTAGAAAATTTCTGAAACGTCGGGATTCCTGTCACCCAAATTTGATGATCTGCGATCCCTAGATGTTTCAATTTGGATTTGGTAAATCCGCAAGCCGCCACATAATGGTCAACGCCTTCAGCCAGCCAAATCCGATGCACATCAAAATCAGTCACAATACAAATGACTTGAGAATAAATTATTTTTTTCCGTTTGAGATAGGCAGCAACTTCGATGGAAAAAAAATGAGTCGAAAGCACATAATCAAATTGTTCTTCCTT
>CAZAPN010000128.1:0-5263 GCA_964487145.1 uncultured Planctomycetales bacterium
CCACGGTCATCCCTTCGGCATCTTTGGCCGGATCCACAGAATTCGCGACAATCCGATAATTCATCTGTGAAGGCAAAGGCTTGTAAATCATAAGACTATTGACGCCATTATCTTGATTTAAAGCGTGAATCTGCTGAATCAATTGTTCTTGAGAAAGACCAATTGATAAACTCATGGATCGGTAATCGATGCCGATCGCCTCGGCTGCCTTTTTTTGAGAATTAGCGTAACTGACCGCACTGGGGTCTTCGCCGACCATAATATTCACCAAACAGGGAATACGGCCTGCCTTATTTTTAAGTTGGACGACTTCATTGCGCAACTCATCTTTGAGTTGGCTGGCGAGTAATTTCCCATCTAAGATTTGAGCAGGCATGATATTTCCTTATTAAATTAAATATTTACTCGAACTGGTTAAGTCTTTTGGTTAGGGTTAAGAAGCCAGTTTAGTTTAAAGGTTAGGGTTAAGAAAATTATTTTTGACTTAACCTTAACCCCTAAACAATACCGGCATCTTAACCTTAACCCAACCACCTAAAAACTATTGATTCACTCTCACATTGGCAATCGCGGAATTGAACGCCGCCGATAAAAAGTCGACAGCCCCTTCCACATCGCTTAAAAGATATTTATTCCCATGTTCAACTAAATAGGGTGTTAATTGCATTCCCTCATAACATAAACGCGAAATCTCTAATGGAACCTCACGGGCCCTTTTCTTGGCCGAAGCCTTTTGGCCTGCTGTCCCTTTTCGTGACTTGACCAGATTTAAATAAGCCTGGGCATCCAGATCCACTAAAACTAAAAATCGGGATCGGATTTTCTCACTTTTTTTTAAAATCTGTTTAATGTTTTTTTCAATCGCAGGGGGTTTTCCTTTTCCTAAAGAATAATGAGCGACCATAGAAATCAAAGCCGCCCCCAAGGCCCCCACAAGTGCGGCGGCTGAGCCACCTCCCGGAACAGGGATTCGCTGGGAAAGCAATTCAGAATACTTTTTAATGCTCGTTTTAGAAAATTTGGTTTGCATAAAAGCTCCGTTTTAATGAGCGCCTCAGTTACGCTCCCTAGCGGTCGCGTAACTGAAAGCGCGAATTAACCCCGCTGCTTTAGGGCACGATCAATTGTCTGATACGAAGGAAATTTCCCTCCCTTCGCTCGGGATAAGAAAGTCCAGCATTTATTTCACTATCGTTCCATAAATGCAAGACTTTATAAATTTTACAATAAAACCCTTGATCCCTCAATAAACTCTTCGAATATTATTATTTAAAGACGAGGTGGCAAAACTTCCTTTCTAGAATTGAATAGCGCCTAGAATTGCCTCCGCAACGAACCGATAACCCTTTTTATTAAAATGCCCCAGACCTCGATAATAATACAACGACATTGTCTCTGGATGAGACATCAGAACAGGATACAGGTCAATGAGCGGAATATTTAATCCCTCGACCATCGTCAGCTGTCCGTCCCGATAAAGTTCATAATGATATCGGGGATTCGAAACCCCTTCCCGGACCCTTTGAATCGTCGGGACCGAGACAAAATAAAGTTTCCCTCCCCACGATTGGATGGAATCTCTCACCTCCGTCAATATCGATCTAAACACTTCATGAGGTTGGGATGACGGCAGAAAATGGCATCGCGGCGGACACGGGACAACATAATCTTTCGAGCTGAACTGTATTCCCAAAAGAATTCTTAGGCGGGCTAATTTTAGAGTTTTCTTGATCCGTTCAAAGGATTCCTGCCGCGAGAGCTGGCCTTGGGGCTGTTTCGGTTCACCGGATAATTCTTGAGCCTTTTCCCAATCAATTAAGATGGAATCGATTTGGGGCTGATAACGCGATAAATGCTGACGATGTTTCGGATCTCGATACGCGGAAATTTGCGCTTGTTTCAGTTCCGCATTAAGGTCCCAGAGATCATTGCCCTCATAATAAAGCCAAACAACAACTTTGGGTTTCAAGGATTCCACATATTCCCGAAAAACAGCTAATTCTGTTAATGGCCCCATTCCCTGGATCCCTAAAGTCAAAGTCGAAGGATACTTTTCTCTTATCACTCCGGCCAAATTCTCTTCCTGTGAAACCCCCATTCCTTGAGCAAAAGAATCTCCCAGGATAAGGATATCGACCTGCCCCGGCTTATAAAGTCCCCGAGGATTATTAAAGCCATTTTCATCAGAAAGATAAAACTGCCATTGACCGGATTCTTTGTCTAAAATGGTGCGAACATTAGAAATTCCGGACAAGGGAAAGACTGTTTTGCCATTGATCTTAAACATTTCGCTGAATTCTTGAGTTAATCCCTTCTCAGAAAAGAATAAATTGGGATGGATCGAGGGATAAACATCCATGCCTTGCCTTCGTAAATCCTGCATCACCTTTAATTTTGACCTACGGTCGGCCATTTTGGGGAATTCCCCGTCAACAAAAATGGGCTCTAGGCGAGGCAAGGTTATTAACGGTTCTATGGGAAGAGTTGATTCGACAATCAAAAGAATTATGCAAAACCAAAACAAAAAAAGCGCTAATCCTATCTTTATCTTTGCCTTTAAATGCATGACGAAAACACAAAAAACAATCCCTGCTAACGTCAATAAAACCAAGACGCACGAATAAATAAACTTAAATTTTGATAAATTGAGAAAAATAAAGAGGGCCAAGAAACTTAAAGAAACAAGGATCAACCCAAAAAAAACATTGGCCAATATTTCACTTTTACAGCATTTACTTTTAAATTCGATTTTCCCCATGAAAGGCTAGCCTTTTTTCCTAATAGGAATATTTTTCGCTTAATGGAAAAGCATCTTCCAAGATTTCCACCTGATGAATTCCATCCTTCCCTTGTGTCAAAGCAACAACATCGAACCGTGCTTTTTGACGAAAAGCATTGTGTTGGGAAAGATAACTTAAAGCCACCTGGCTCAGTTTATGTTGCTTCGCGGGAGTAATGGCTTCCAAAGCGGTTCCAAAATCTTCCGAGGTCCTGGTCTTGACTTCCAAAAAACAAATAAAATCTTTCTTTCGGGCAATGATATCAATTTCCCCCAACGGATTACGGAAGTTGCGTTCCAAGATGCGATAACCTCTCCCTTCCAAAACTTGGACAGCGCGGTCTTCCCCCATCTGCCCTAAAACATGCTTTTTCATCTAAGATCCCAAATGGAAAGTTTTACGGTGGATAACAGACGGGCCGAGTTTTTGAATGGCCTTGCGATGTTCGTTCGTCGGGTATCCTTTGTGTTTCGCGAATCCATAACCCGGAAAAACCTTATCATAAATATTCAGGATCCGGTCCCTCGTCACTTTCGCGACAATCGAAGCGCAGGCAATCGACAAGCTCAACGAATCGCCCTTGACAATCGTTTGGATATGGAACGGTAAGTCAGAACGAAAATACGGGCCGTCGATGAGGAGACACACTTTTTTAGAAAAATTCTTTGCCCCTTTCAGGGATTTTGGCAAGTGTTTGAGCAGATCATGAACGGCGAGAGTCATTGCGCGAAAAGTCGCATCTAAAATATTGGTTGAATCAATGACTGTTTCACTCACAACGCCAATTCCCACAAAAGCCTTTTCATATATTTCGATAAAAGCTTTTTCACGCTGGCGAGCGTTCAGTTTCTTGGAGTCATCGATCTTGGCGAGAAAATTTCTGGACTTTAAATGGACCGCGGAAGCCACAACCGGGCCGGCTAAAGGACCGCGCCCGGCCTCATCGATTCCGATAATAGATCGGTATCCCTTCTTTTCTGCTTTTTTTTCGTAATCAAGCATCCTCAAAAAAGAAGAAAAATTTTGCTGGAAATCCTATTGGGCTTGAACGGCAACAGCGGGTTGTTCTTGGCCGGCTTGTTCTTTTTTAATCTTGCCTCGCTTAGAATCCTCATCACGCAAATAGTAAAGTTTTGAGGTCGTGACCTTCCCTTTTGTGATGACCTTAAAATTTTCAATCACAGGAGAATGCATCGGGAAAATTCTCTCCACCCCTTCACCGAAAGAAATCTTACGGACGGTGAACGTTCCTTTTGTGCCCTGGCCGGTCTTCGAGATGACGGTCCCTTCAAAAGGATGAAGTCGTGACTTATCGCCTTCCTTCACTTTGATCATCATTTTGACCGTGTCTCCCACATGAAATTTGGGTAAATCCTTCCGGGCAAATTTCTTTTCGATTAATTCGAATACTTCATGCTTAGGCAAACTCATGTTAATCCTCCAAATCCGTTTAGTCTTTTTTCTTATTCTTCAACAAATCTGGCCTTATGTGCTGAGTCCGAGCCAACGACTGCTGTTTTCGCCAGATTTCGATCGTTTGATGATTTCCAGATAATAACACATTTGGAACCTTCATGCCACGAAAATTTGCAGGACGGGTATATTGGGGGTATTCCAAAAGATCTTTCTCAAAACTTTCCGTTTTGAGAGATTCCGGTTCCCCCAAAACCCCGGGAATGAGCCTGGCAACCGCATCAATCAAAACCATGGCCGGCAACTCACCTCCGGTCAAGACATAATCCCCGATAGAAATCGTTTCATCAACGCATTTTTCCCTGACCCGTTCATCAATACCCTCATAATGTCCGCAGATCACAATCAAATGTTTTGATTTTAAAAGGCGACGGGCCTCTTTTTGCGAAAAGGGCTTTCCCGTCGGACACATCAAAATGACCCGGGCTTTTTTCTTTGCTTTAATCTTTGTGACGGCGTCAAAAATCGGCTGCGGCGTCATCACCATCCCCGGGCCTCCCCCAAAAGGACGGTCATCCACTTTGTGATGTTTGTCCTGGGTATAATCCCGCAAATCATGGATTTTGATTTGAACTTTTTTTGCCGCCTGGGCACGCTTTAAAATGGATTCGCCCAACACGGCCTCAAACATTTGGGGGAAAATGGTTATAATGTCGAACCGTAACATGAACAAAACTCCTTTTCAAATTCTAAGAATCGGTTTTCTTGAATGGCCTGCCGAATCTCCTTCATCAAACGCAAATAAAAATAAATATTGTGATACGACACGAGATATAATCCGACGATTTCATGGGTATTAAAAAGATGCCGGATATAACTGCGCGTGTATTTCCGGCAGACAAAACAGTCACACGCTTCATCCAGAGGCCCTTGGTCAGACTTGTATTCGCCGTTTCGGATGATAACTTCGCCTCGTTTTGTAAACGCGGTCCCATAGCGGCCGTAACGCGTCGGAATGCAGGTGTCAAACATATCCATGCCGGCGCCCACGGCCTTAACGATTTGATCGG
>CAZAPN010000129.1:0-5248 GCA_964487145.1 uncultured Planctomycetales bacterium
AAACTATTCGCTCAAAAAAATATTTTCGGCGGCCTCCTTTCGTTAGGAACAAATTTAAAATAAGTCTACCCGATATTCATTTCTTTGTCAACATATTCTACGACGAAATTTCGGCCTAGGAACGAGGAATCTAGGTTTTTTTCCCGTCTATCCCCATCACGGTTGACAATTCTTTTTTTTGACGATCCGTTAACGGACCAACAACAGAAAGATTTAAATTCTTTTCTTGAAAAATCCCCTGGGCAACTCTCTGGATATCCTCCAAAGTGACTTTTTTCACTTTTTTAAGAACCTCCTCAGGCGTATAGGTCCGATCAAGGGAAATCATCGGGTCCCCGATCCAAAACATGTGATCCAGGGTGTCTTCGAGGCTCAAAAGGATCTGCCCCAAATAATAATCTTTAGCTCTTGAAAATTCAGCTTTGGTGACACCCTGGTTACTGATTTTCTTAAGTTCCTGACGAATGACCTTCAGGGCCTCAACAATTTTATGGTTATCGACACCCGCTCGGATCAAAAACATTCCGGTATCTTTTAAAGATTTGATCGCACTGGAAATGGCATAAGCAAGTCCTCGCTTTTCCCGGACCTCGTTAAAAAGCCGGCTTGACATATTGGCACCCAAAATGATGTTCAAAAGACTCAAGGCATATTTATCATCATGGTCCATCGGCAGACCAAACGTCCCTAAGGCAACATGCATTTGCTCGGTATCTTTAGTGTGAAAGTGGGCTTGAGGAGCGACCTGGGATTGACGGGCTTTCAAAAAAGTCCGAGGACTCTTTTCTTGATACGGCCTGACTTTTTTAGTGACGAGTCCTTCGAAAGCTGATTTTGAAAATGCCCCGCAAACAGAGACAACGATATTGTTGGGGGGATAAAACTGATGATGGAAATCTCTTAAATCTTCAACCGTCATGCCACTAACCGATTCATAGGTCCCAGCTAAATTTTTCCCTAAAGGATGGTCCGGCCACATCAAACTCTCTAAATGATCCAACACCAAATGCTGAGGAAGGTCCCGGTACATTTTGATTTCCTCTAAAATAATAAACCGTTCCTTCTCAACATCTTTTTTATCAATCAACGGTTCAAAAACCATATCCGCCAAGATATCAAATGTCCGATTCAAATATTGACGGGGGATCTTTGCAAAGAAACAGGTGTATTCCTCGGAAGTAAACGCGTTAAGACTTCCTCCCACGCCTTCCACTAATTCTTTAATTTCCTGACATGAATATTTGTGGCTTCCTTTAAAAAGGATATGCTCTAAGAAATGAGCAGCGCCTTTTATTTTGTCATCTTCATAACGCCCCCCCACCCCTAGCCAAAGGCCGATCGCCACACTTTCCCGGTCCGCCATCGGGTGACTGATAATACGAAGATGATTTTGTAAAACAGTTTTTGAATACATGGAATTAATCTGATAAAACCCGGGTTAGCTTAGAAACAAAATGCGCAACATTCTTCACAAGATCTTTTTTGTGAACATTCTTCGCCATCTGCTGAACGATGGCGCTTCCGACAATAATTCCGTCAGCAAAAGATGCGATCTCTTTGACCTGCTGAGGGGTCGAAACCCCAAATCCCACACACACGGGCTTCGAGGTATAGCGCTTGGCAAATTTAACCTCATGCGCCAGGCTTTCGGGCAATTCCACCCGGGAACCGGTCACTCCTTTTAAAGAGACATAATAAATAAAACCCCGAGCATTGGAAACAATCTTAGGGATTCTCTGTTTTGATGTCGTGGGAGAAATGAAAAAGATACTCGCGATATTATGAATTCTTGCAGGACGCAAAAGCTCCTTGGCTTCTTCCGGAGGGAGGTCCGGAATAATAAAACCATCGACCCCGTTTTTCTTACACTCAGCGATAAATTTCTCATCCCCAAAGCGAAAGACCGGGTTGTAGTAGGTCATTAAGGCAATCGGGATTCTTGATTCCTTGCGGATGGAAGCAACGGTCTGAAAAATCTTTTTAAGGGTCGTCCCTTTCTTTAAAGACCTCTGCGAAGCGGCTTGAATGGTTGGGCCATCCGCCACAGGATCCGAGAAAGGCACGCCTAACTCTACAATATCCACACCGGCCTTTTCAAAAGCCAAAACCATTTTTTGGGTCACGCTTAAGCTCGGATCGCCAGCCGTGATAAACGCAATGAAGGCTTTTTTCTTTTTCCGCTTCAATTCGACAAATTTCTGTTCGATTCTGTTTTTCATAAAAGTTACCTGATTTGTGAAATGGAATTGGCATCTTTATCCCCGCGTCCTGAAAGACAAAGAATCACTGTGGCGGATTTGCGAACTCGTTTAGCCAGCTTGATGAGATAGGCAACAGCATGAGATGATTCTAACGCCGGAATAATCCCTTCTGTCTGCGAAAGCAGTTTAAACCCTTCTAAAGCTTGTTGGTCTGTTACCGCAAAATATTGGGCACGGCTGATCTTTTGATAATAAGCATGTTCGGGACCAACTCCCGGATAATCCAAACCCGCCGCAATCGAATGCGCGATATGGATCTGGCCTTCCTTGTTTTGAAGAAGGCGGCTTTTTGCTCCATGTAAAACACCGACATCGCCTTTGGTTAAAGAAGCGGCGTGTTTGGGAGTATTCAATCCTAAACCGGCGGCTTCGACTCCAATGAATTTAACCGATCTCTCCTCAAAGAATGAATGGAAAAGCCCCATGGCATTGCTTCCGCCACCGACACAGGCAACAAGATAATCCGGCAATCGTTTCTCTTTTAATAAAATTTGCCGTTTGGCTTCTTTCCCGATCACCGACTGAAATTCACGGACCATGACCGGATAAGGATGAGGCCCAGCCACTGTCCCCAAAACATAAAATGTATCAGAAACATTCGCAACCCAATCGCGAACAGCTTCATTCATCGCATCCTTAAGTGTTTTTGAACCGCTCGTAACCGGAATAACCTTCGCCCCTAAAAGACGCATCCGAAAAACATTTAAAGACTGACGCTCAATGTCATCCGTACCCATATAAACATCACATCTCAAGCCAAAAAGCGCGGCTACGGTCGCGGTCGCGACCCCATGTTGTCCGGCTCCTGTTTCCGCAATCAACCGGGTCTTTCCCATTTTTAATGCAACAAGGGCTTGACCTAAGGTATTATTGATCTTGTGAGACCCGGTATGAAGCAAATCTTCCCGTTTCAAATAGACCTTTAACGTTTTCAAATGTTGACTCAAACGGTTTGCCAAATAAAGATTCGTTGGCCGCCCGGCATATTCCTTAAGGTAAAACGCAAAATCTCTTTTGAATCCCTTATCGCGGCGCAATGAATGAAAGACCTTCTCTAATTCACGCAATGTCGACATGAGGGTTTCCGGGAAATATTGACCCCCAAATTCCTCAAAATGTCCGTGTTTATCTGGTAACATTGTTTTGATTCTCCTGAACCTTAGGGGAAACAATTTTTTCTTTTAAAGGTTTCATCTCATAATCTCGCATCATCATGCTCATCTTACCCAATCCCAAAGCGCCGTCAATCCTCAAGGGGATCTTTTTCTCGCTTTGATCAAACCATAGTTTATACTGGGCCGGCTCACTTTGCATGTAAAACGCATCAAAAGCCTTTCCGGCAACCCCCAGGCGAACATTTTTGACCAAATCAATTTTAATATCTTTGGTGGGAAGCTTCATCGTCAATGAATCCCCCAGTTTGAAATCTCCCCTCGAACGGTAACGATAAATGAAACAATAAATATTATCAATTGGGCCTTCTTTCTTTAAAACCTGCTCGGTGGTCTGGCCTCCCGCAACTTTTGTCACCCGGACGAAGCCTTCTTTTTGATTGTATTCTTCAACAATTTGTTCTTTTTTCCCGAAGACATTCACATTGCGCTTAATCATCACAGGATAAAATGTTTGCGGATCAGCAAAAATCTTTTCTTCATCGAAAAAGTTAAATCCTTGGGCGAGGAAAGTCATGGCAAAGAGCTGTTTGCCCTCTAACGAAACAAACCCATCAAAACTTAAGACAGCCTCCCCGGCCTTTACCCCTAAATTTTTAATCGTATATTGAACAACCTCTCCCGCAAAAATCGGCAATTCAGGTTCTAAAACTTGTGGTTCAGGAATTTTCTCTTCAAGCACAACAGCCTTTTGTGCCGGTGATTCCTGACGGGAGCAAGAAGCAAACGAAACCAGGAACAAAGAACACATCAAAATATATAAACTTGCTTTAGGATGATTTGTCATGACGGTGAGCCCTCAATTCCTCATAGAAATCCTCATTAAAAAATACTTTTTGCACAAATCCATGTTTAGCTCGATAACACCAAAAATAAGCCCACGGATAGACATTGTTAAAAATTTGGTCCAAAAGCAAGTGGACACTCATCCCAAACAGCAAACCAATCCAAATCACATGGGGAAAAAAATAGGCCGTTAACCATAAGGCCAATATCAATTCATAAGAATGAAAGATCAAATACATCTTCCCTTCTTTTTCTTTCATGCAAAAATCTTCGAGTTCTGCGATGGATAAAGAAATTCGTTTTTTACGGATATAAAAATCAATGATATGATCGACATCAATAAGGATCCCACCCAAAAAACTGCTCACAAAAGCCAGCCATGATTGCATGAAATATCCAAACGCAATCCCTGTGATTCCAGAAATAATAACATGTTTAGTCGCCGTCATGTTCTAGAATGGAAATCCTTCATAAAAAACATCAAAAATTAAATTGAATCGTAGTCTCTGAGAAATTGCTCAAGGATTTTCGCTCCCTGATAAAGTGTTTCCACTTTCGCGTATTCGTCCGTACTGTGAGCGGTATGCGAGGCCCCATACCCGGTTGCCATCGCCGGAATATTTTTCTTTTTAAAAAACGAAATGACGGTTGCGCCCTCGCTGCCTTTCAAATGGGCTATCACCCCCAACTTTTTCGCCGAATGAACATAGGTCTCGACAAGCGGGTGATCCGGAGCAATCTCATAAGGATATTGAATATCGTCGATCTCTAAGGAATATTTCCGGGTGTATTTTTGAATAACGTTCTTAACCTCCCGAAGAATTCCTTGAGGATCCATGCCCGGCAAATAACGGATATCAACAGAAAATTCACAATGATCTGCGACAATGTTGACTTTATCGCCCCCTTGGATGGTGCCAATATTCATGGTCGGCGGCCGTAAAAAATCATGCTTTCGGAACCGGAATTGATGGCTTTTTAATTCGTTAATGACGCGGGCCGCAATTTCAATCGCATTGATCCCGCGCC
>CAZAPN010000130.1:0-5192 GCA_964487145.1 uncultured Planctomycetales bacterium
CAGGTGACAAATGAAGGACCTTGATGGATCAAACACCTATTTCTTGGGATCAATCGACGGAAGATAATTTCCAAAAACTTCTCGAGAAAATTCCTGTTTTCTTGAGGGATTTCGCGAGGGAAAAGGTTTCCAAAAAAGCGCAAATCTTAGTGGAACAAGATCATCGTAGAGTGGTTACGGAAAAAGACATGGTGGATGCTTTTTTCGCCGAGACGCCGTTTGGTTTTCACGGCCCCCTGAAAAGCGATATGGAATCCCTGGGAATCGATTATACGAAGTATGGACATCAAAAGTAGGGGTTCATGGATCCTTACTTTTCGGGCGGTTGTTTCAAACCATTAATTTCAAAATGAGTCTATGAAGTTTGAACAGCATGCGATTTGCGCGATTCCTCTTGCCGTCGGATATTTTGGGTTCACCCGCAGTGTTTTTTTGACTGTTCTTGCCGTTGTCATTTCCCTCAGCATTGACATTGATCATGTCCTTGATTATTTCTTAATAAAAAAGTCTTTGGCCTCTTTGCAAAAGATGATGTCTGCATTTGAAACCTTTGAAATCATCCACAAAAACTATTTCCTTTTTCATTCATGGGAATGGGTGATTTTGGGAGGGATTGGCCTTATGTTTAATCCCCATCCATGGATAGTAGCTATTTTTGTTGGTTTCAGTTTTCATGTCTTTTGTGATCAAATTTACAACACGTCTTTTTTAGGGCGATTCAATTTGAAACATTTGTTTTATTTTCTTATTTATCGGGCTTATTTTCACTTTGATGTTTTGACTTTACGTCAGAGTGGGGAGATAATAAAAAAAGACAGTAAAATTTATTGAGGGGACTTAGTGGCCATCTTAAAGGAGCGGAAATGAATCCTTCTTTATCAGTGATTTTGCCTGTCCATAACGAGGAAAAAAATATTGAGACAGCTTATGCGAAAACGTCAGAAACGCTTCAGGGTCTCGGGATGGATTATGAGGTCATCATCGTTGACGACTTAAGCAACGACCGCACATGGACCATTATTGAAGACATAGCCCGAAAAGATTCGCGCGTGAGTGTTATTTGTCATAAGAAAAATCTCGGTTGCGGGGGGGCTTTTCGCACAGGCGTTTTGCGGGCCCAGAAAGATTATGTTGTTTTTGTCCCGGCGGATAATCCGTTATCTCCTGAGGATATGGCTGCCTATCTTCCTCGGATGGGCGTTTGCGATATTATTGTTGGCGTTCGCGCGGAAAGGGTCGGGTATCCTCATTTTGCGCGTTTCGCGTCATTTATTTATAATCGGATTCTTGTCCCTCTTTTATTTAATATCGGGATCTCGGATGTTAATTGGATCCAATTTTATAAACGTAAGCTTTTTACGGATAAATTAATTGAAATTGAGCATGACGGCATTTTTTTTCTGGTTGAAATCTTGATTAAAGCCAGAAGAAATCGTTTGATTGTCGCTGAGGTCCCGGCTAGCATGCGAAAACGCATGTATGGAAAACCTTCGGCCAACCGTTTGTCCGTGATGTGGCGAACAGGGTGGGACATGGTTCATTATTTTTGGAAGATTTATTTTAAGGACTCAGTCCGTCGATGAGATGCGTTCTTGTCGCCATCGGTTGGGAAAATATAGCCCTTGAGGCCCTTTCGGCCATGCTGAAGCGTCATGGACATGAGGTTTATCTTGTTTATGATCAGGCCCTTTTTGACGATAAAAATTATCTGTGCATCAAGTGGCTGGCGAATCTTTTGGACCAAAAGGATTTAGTCCTTCAGCGCATCATTGAATTAGAGCCGGATATTGTCGGATTCCATGTCCAGACTATTCAGTATCAGCAGATGCGCAAGCTAGCCGCCGAGCTTAAAAAGTATTATCGGGTCCCGGTCATTTTTGGAGGGATCCATCCGCATTCCGCCCCGGATGCTGTTCTTCTCACCCATGATCCTGCGGTTGATATGATTTGTCTGAGTGAAGGGGAATACCCGTTGTTGGAACTATGTAATAGCATGGCGTCCGGTAAAATTGATTATTCTATTCGCAACATCTGGTTTCGTCTCGAAGGGGGCCAAATCATTAAAAATCCTGTCCGGCCTCTTATCGAAAACATCGATGATCTTCCGATCATTGACAAAGAATTATTTGAGCCACATTATCCTATGAAGTATTCTTATCTTTCTTGTCCATCCAGGGGGTGTCCCTTTGATTGTTCATATTGTTCGTTGTCGTTTTTAGCTCAAGAGGCACAGAAGCTAAAAGGCAAACGCGTGCGCGAACGTTCGGTTGACTCTTTGATTGAGGATCTCAAAATTCATGTGAAGAAGTATCAACCGCCTTATGTCGATTTTCGTCAGCCAGTGATGTACAGCCGGGAATCTTGGGCCTTGGAATTCTTTCCGAAATATAAGAAGGAAATTGGCCTGCCTTTTCGTTGCTTTAGTCACCCTCAGTTAATTACCGAGCCGGTTGTTCGGGCGATGAAAGATGCCGGATGTTATGCCATTCAAATTGGCATTGAATGCTGGGACGAAGAAATTCGACAGGTTTTGCTGAATCGTTGCGAAACCAACGAGCAGATTGTCAGGGCGACCGAAATCATGGAACGGATTGGGCAATATTATGCCTATGACTATATTTTGGGTTTACCTCGATTGCCGCATAAAAATCCCGATGGGACCACAACACCTCTCACTGAAGACGAGATTTATGCATCATTGCATCAAGAGCTGATGGGGTTTGCCGAATTTCTGGCTCCGCTGCGTTACTGTTACCGGATTGCTCCGTTTATGACGCAATATATGCCTGGGACAGCATTGATTCAGCATGGCATCAATGCCGGGGAATTGGATGACGAAGAAGTCCGTCGATTGACCGATGGTTTGCATGACAATTTTATGTCCATGGGATCTGTGGTGATTAAACCCAAACGATTGCGGCTTTTAAACGGGTACAGGGTCATGCTGCGTTTGATGAGCTTTTTGCCCCCCAAGGCCAAAAAATGGATCCTGGAACATCAGCTTTATAAAGTATTTTGGATGGCCCCATTTCGGTTTTTTATTACGATCCTGGATGTTATGATTGCCATTCGTGACCGTGACGCCCGAACATACGCGCGGAATTATGGATGGTGGTTATGCAAACGATTTGATCCCCAATATCATTTGTTTTGGTTTAAACCGCGAAAACAATTTCCAATTCTTTCGGATGGACCTTTTGAACTTAGTCGTGATGGCGTTCTTGGCCAGAAAACATCGGCGGGATGGAGACGAAGTGTCGAAGGGAAGAAGGTTTAAATAAAAACAATCCTGTCGTTATCATAAGAACAATTCCTGCCCCCAACCCAACAAGAGCTATCAAATAACTGTTAGGCGTGGCTATCGGGTCGTAAAAATATAAACTGACATGATGTTGCCCGGGGTCGATCCTCACGGCCTTCATGAAAAGGTAGGCCTCAAAAATATCTGTTAATTTCCCATCGATTTTGGCTTTCCACCCAGGGTGGAAACTATCCGCATAAATCAGCCATGTGCCTTCCGGGGCTGTCACAGAAATATTCAAGTCAATTCGGTTTTCTGAGAAACGCTCGACAGCGATTGTTCCTAATCCAGATATCTTGGGAACAGAAGGGATAGAGGAGATTTTTCTGGGATTGCCCTTAGTCAGGATGGGCATGTTAAATATTTCTGTTATCCGAGACAGGGCCTTTGTGGCTTCGGCACGTGAGGGAAAATATTGATGGTTTGAAATCAATCGCAGTTTTGGGCTCCCACAACCAAGAATTTTTAATATTTCCGGTGACATTAGGTGGCGGGTTTTGAGGAATTGATTGAAGCCTTTCGGCTGGATATCAGATCGATACGGGGAGATACACATATCGAATTGACAAAAGCTATTGCTCATCGAATAAATGGCCCCGACGTATTTGCGTGTTGTCAGAGCAACCGCATCCTTTTGCCTTTGCGTGAGAGGTTCGTTACTGCGTGAAGCTTGATAAGAAAGAGGGAACACGCGGGTTGTATAAACCCAGGATTTTTGATTGGAGTCAAGCGAAGGGGCCAGTTTATACATTTGAGAATGGAACATCCCGATATCGATGAAGAACGCTAAGGCAAGACTCGTAAGGACCACGGCATTCCGCCTACGTTGGTCGCGATCATCGGGTGATTTTTTTTGAAAAAGCAGATTCATCCCTAAGATCATGAAAAAAATGAGATAACAGGCCCACCCATAAAAAATCCAGTTTGCGTTAATGCCTTCCCAAAATAGTTCTTTGGTGTTGCTGGCCATAAAGACAGGGAGAAGCCATTCTCCAGAAATGAGCATCATGTCCGTAATAAATATCAAGAGAGCAACGGCCAAAAGAATTCCCAGGATTCTTTTTCCTGAAGTCTGGCCCCAAAAATGCTCTAATCCAAAACCGGCAATCAAAAGAAGAAAAATTTTAAGTTCCCCGTAAGTAAAGTTGATGTGGTGATAGGCCGGCATGGGGGGGATGAAATAGCACAAGACGGAGAAAAAACCGCCGAACGACAACCAAAAAAGGAAAATAGCAACAGTCGAAGCGCTTAAGAGATATTTATGCCGGACATAAAAAGCCGCCCAAATCACAAAAAGAAAAGGGAGCAATCCGATATAATAAGGTGATTCGGGATTTATAAGAAATTTAAGAAAATGGTATTTGATTTCAAATGTTCCCCCATGAAACAAAAAGGAACCCACTTTGTCAAAGCGAAGAGCGGATCCCGCCATGACATCCACTTGGTTCTTTAGAAGTATTAATTGGAGAAAAAAACTTGAGGCGACAATTAAGAAAAGGAGAAACAGGAGGATGCTTTTTTTAGACCATGGTTGGGAAAAAAGTTGCCATAATTTTTTACCTCGACCATAAACAAGACCGATGATAGCAAAAATAAACATCCAAATGATGATCGTGTAGAACGGGGTGCCTAAAACGGCCACCGTAAAGAGAAGAGCGGTTAACCAGAAATATTCAAGTTTCCGGTGATCAAGAAAGACAAACCAAGACCATAAGGTCCAGGGCAATAGATAGATGACTCGTAGGTCAAAACACAATTGGCTGAACCAAGATGTCGCCCCGCTTGTGAGGGCGAGCGTTAAGAGAAAGGCCGTGCTTTTCCGTCGGAAGAAATAGCGGCAAAGAAGATACATCCCCACCGCCAGGATTATATGTTCGCCGATGACGGCCCA
>CAZAPN010000131.1:0-5177 GCA_964487145.1 uncultured Planctomycetales bacterium
CTTGGAGCTTATCCTTGAGATCTTTGAGGGTTTGCTTAAGGGCGAGAATTTCTTCCTTCATAGTTACAGTAGTGTAATCGAACGGAAACAGACCGTCAATTCATGCTCATCTTTCTTCATTATTAAAACGTGACTCTCTAGAAATCAATTTATCTTTCGAAACCACGGCGTAATGAACCTGCTATCAGTCCGATACATGTGAGGGGCATCATTTCCTGCCCTTTATGCCGTCAGAGAAAAAAACCGGCGACGCATTAGACTAAAAGCAAAGCACTAAAGCATCGGATTACGCACGTGTTTAACGGTCGATATTTTAGCCACAACCGAAAAGAACACTACCATCAAAACCAGCCCTTTAGGATCAAGGGCACGCATTCCGAAAACTGCAAGGTAGAGCACAAATCCGGCTACCGCGATCACCGCCCCGCTCGCGACAAGCTTGTGCCTTTGAGGTTCTGTCATGAGCCACCTCCCCACTCCCTTTTGGTTTGCCGTCCCAATTGGATAAATCTCGCTCAGGCTACCGATTCTACCGTATATATTACGACAAATCAGCCTCAACAAATAAGATAATTTCTGAGCTCACAACTCACTCCAATCAACTTGATAGACATATATATTATTTTCATCATCCATATAAAATGGTTTAAAATCCTCAACTCCCGCCCCACCCAGAAAATACAATTTCACAAACATTGAATCAATAAGCTCGTCACTTCCAATCACCGACATAAACTTATCTCCCCGTATCGAGATCAATACCGATTGGCGGCTTTCCTTTTTGTCACCCAGAGATTCAATTCGAACACCGTCTCGCCAAACAACCGCTCGTTTCGGGATTAAAAATCTGGAGTCAATGCTTGAATAGTAAAGTGTCTCAAGTGACCGGTCATTAAAAACCACCCCGTTGTCGAAACGAACAAGGTCTTCTCCTTTTTGTCCTTGAACCGAATCCGAAGCAAATGCAAACTTCCTTGAAAAAGCCTCACGACGCCCAAAGTTCTTCAAAAGTTTAGCCCAAGTATCGCTAAGTTTTTCATAATCCTCCTCGGCGAGCCCGAATGCAACTTGTAACTTCGATAGCACCTCCTCCCTTGGTCTTTTTTTATTCTGGTCGAGCAGAAACTTCTTAAAATCCCAATTACCCAGAAATGAGATCGGAATCATTTTGGCAACCAAAGAACGATCGACAATAAAATAAGCCGGCCCGGGTTTTGCATAGAGCTTTTCAAAAATTTCACGTATTTCATCCATTGTAAATCCATACCCTTTAAGAACATCTCGAGCAGTAGCCTTCTGCCCTGAAATCAATGTTTCAAGCACGTTAACTCGCAGAAAAGGGTCGGGGATTCTCTTTTTCATCATAAAAAAAATACAATTCCCGTGATTCAACATTTTCAGAATGTTCACCGCTTTTGTTTCGTCCTTCTCTAATAAAAAACGCGCCATCCAGTAGGCTTTAGGACCCCGTTGCGTTTGAGGATCAAAAATAACTCCTCGTTTTCCATAATAGAGGAACCAGCTCCCAAAATCCCACCACGAGTTAAGGATCGAGCCTTTGGGTGTATGATGATCCAGATAGGTTAGCGCCTTTTGCCAAGGATCCGTCATATCGGGGCGAATGCGTTGAGCCAGATCTTCCCCCGACACATAAACATTTCTCATCAGAAACACAAAAACCACCAGATAGATTAAAAAAGCAACTACTCGAATCCACCCATTCATCCATTTTCGAAACCAACCTGGGAGATATTCGAAGAAAAAAACCGCCCAAAATAGAAAAATCGGCACGGAAAGAAACAAAATGAATCGATGACCATCCAACGACATTTTGATCATGATAATCATCCAGCAGAACATCATCCATACAAAGTTACCCCGTTCCGTATTCCTTTCACGAGCCAACACAGTCAGGGAGACAATCAAAGTTGGAAAAAAAATGAAAGGGCCATACATGTGCTCGGCTATCTGCTGTAATGAAGCGGGAGCAAGTTCGGAAACCGTCCAAAAGGTCTCTGGCCAAATATCTTGTATAGATCTGGCTTGTAAAACAAAAGACCCGAACATTCCGCCCAACGTTCCCCAAATATTCTTTCCCGTCAGTATTTCTCCCAACCAGGACACCGTTATAAAAAAAATCAACCCCGCAAAAAAATATGGTTTCCAGCTGGATGGAGCCGGATCATGACGCGCAAAAATTCGAAGAACCACCTGTATCAAGAAAAAAAGAACCATCAACACCAAGATAAATCCTGCTCCCAGCCAGTGATAAAAATAGATAGCAGCTCCAATCCCGCCGGCAACAGAATAGAAAACGAGCCGTAAAATCCGGGAGGGATCTCGAAGCGCTTCCGCTAAACACCCCACAACCAAAAGCGGAAACATCAGGTTCAGAGCGTCCGTGTCATACCATCCCGCGCAGCTTCGGTGGAGCACGATAGGAGAAAATCCCATCATAAAAACTGAAAGAAATGCCGTTAGATCCGAAAAATAAGTTCGAACGATCAGGTAAAAAGCCAGTAAAAAAATAAACGAATAAAACACCGGTATGAAAAAGAAAAAGCTTGGGAGCGTAAGATTCGGAACAAAAAAACGGATCAGTTTGTAAAGCGTAGTATTGAGATGAAAGAAAAAATGCTGTGGACCATCGGGAGCCAGTATTTGGGAATCATACTCTTCGACACCCTGTTTAAGTCCATCCCCCAGCATTCCCGTTTTAATCAAATTTTCCGTCTTTCGCGCCAAGGTGTAAGGATCGACTTCAAGTAAATAAGTCAATCCTGTTTCATCTTGATAGGGATCTTTAAGTTTGAGAAACTCTTCCTGAACCTTCCTGCCAAAGTCCTGTGAATTCTCTCTAATCTGCTCTTCCGTACTAATGAGCGTTTCCATGGCCTGAATTCTTGATTCTTCTTCTCTCTCATGCCGCTCGGCTTGTTCTTTCAAATATTGACTGGTTATATTACGTACCGCCTGTTTTTTTAGGCCAGGAAGCTGAGCCGGTAAAAGTCGCACGGCCACATTCATCCCGAGACAAAGCACTAACAACAACCCTACAAGGAGGGAGCTCCGAATTTCGAGACGTGAAGGTATCGACTCAGCGATCTTGTTCGTAAAATCAGAAAAGTTATATTTCATTTAAATTCGAGGAACTCCTTTTGTCGCGAAGAAGGATATTGCTGGAGAACTCTTTCTGCCTTTTTGAAAGAGATGCGTTCCTTTCGTAGATTTTTATCAATCCACCGAAAAAGCTCCGATTTCTTAAACCGGACACATTTCCCAAGTTTGACATAAGGGATAAGTCCGATATGCACCCAGTGATAAATGGTGGAGAGATTGACTTCCAACAGTTCCGCCACCTGTCTTGCCGTCATCAACTTTTCCATAGCAAGATCAGACAGGTTTCTGTTCTTTTCGTTTTAAAGCTTCGATCAAGATCAAAACGAGTTTTCCCACAAGCCAGATCGCGAAAAGACAGATAAAAACAAGGATCAGAATGCGAATTGCAAACCCCAACACCAGCAGAAAGGGAAAAAGCAACACTCCAAGCCCGGCAAGAAGAAACACGCTAAGAATCACCAACAAACCCACAAGGAACGCTTTCATAAGGGGAATCTCCGTGTTATTTTTTCAAGAACGTTCCCATTATAGTGTTTTATACCTTTCATTAAACACTTTTTTGGTTATAATTCTCTCTCCTGACGTGGTGGGCGTAGCTCAATTTGGTTAGAGCACAAGATTGTGGATCTTGGGGTTGCGGGTTCAATTCCCGTCGCCCACCCTTTCTTTCGCAAGTTCGAAAGAATACCCTGAAGCTCATTCGAAATTTTTCGAGTGAATTGTGAAAAATGTAAATACGGGTAAACGTAACGGATCTCTTATCCTTTTTCCCGTAGCATTCCACATAAAAAAATCCGTCAAACAACCGAGAGTTAATTCATGCGCAAAGACATAAGAATCCAGCCCGTCGAAAAAAAGTCTCAGATCCCGTCCCGCTACCGGCAAACTCCCATCGGGGATCTTGTCGAATATCAAAATCTCGGACGACATCATGATCGCTACACGACGGCAAAACTTCTGATCGGCATGTGTATGGATTATCGAAAAATTCTTCGAATCCCGGACAATTTCGCCTTCATCCTGCGAACCGGTGGGGCCAATCTTCGTTACAGTGAATTTAAAGTCGCATACGCCATCGCGATCGGGGGAGTACGCCATATCACGCTCATCGGCCACAACCATTGCAACATGGTCAATCTGGAATCGCGGCGAAACCTTTTTACGACAGGGCTCATGAAAAACGCCGGTTGGAAGAAAAAGGACGCTGAGCTTTACTTTCAGGAGCACTCAGCTCGGTTTGAAATCGGTAATGAAGTCGACTTCATTCTTAGCGAAGTAAAACGTCTCCGGCTCCGCTTTCCCAAAGTCACAATCGCTCCTATGTTTTATCAACTCCGCGATAACCGTCTTTATTTTCTAAAGGAAAAATAATTTTTTCCCTTTGCAAAACGCTTTCTCATCAGTAAACTTCAACCAACTTTAAGTCACTAACCGGAGGGCGTGCAACAAGTCATGACTACACCATTGGAACATTGGGTCGAAGAGCAGGCACAATTAACCAGACCATCCAGAATTTACTGGTGCGACGGCACCGAAGAGGAGACAAGAAAACTCCTTGAGATCGGGATGAAAGAAGAAAAAATTAACGGTCATCCTGTTTTTCTGAAACTTTCCGATAAAAACTGGCCGGGTGCGTATTTTCACCGCTCGCATCCCAATGACGTCGCACGTACCGAGCAGCTCACTTTTGTTTGTCATCCGGACAAAACAACCGCCGGCCCCAACAATAACTGGATGGATCCCAAGGAAGCCAAAGAGAAAATGAAAAAACTCTTTGACGGGTGTATGAAGGGACGAACCATGTACGTCATGCCTTACATGATGGGGCACCCGAAGTCCCCGTACGCCAAAGCCTGTGTTCAGATCACGGACAATTCCTACGTCGCAGTCAGCATGCGCCTGATGACCCGGCTGGGCAAAGAAGCGCTTGACCGTATTGGCAAGTCCGAAGATTTTGTCCGCGGTCTTCATTCGGTGGGTGATTTCGATCCTGAACGCCGATTCATCATGCATTTTCCTCAGGAGAATCTTGTTCAGAGTTTCGGATCTGGTTACGG
>CAZAPN010000132.1:0-4366 GCA_964487145.1 uncultured Planctomycetales bacterium
CGCGCTGAAAAAATCCTTAAACACTCCCGTGATAATATCTTTCAAAAGAATATATTTTGTCTTCAGAATGAAGAATCTAACAACAATCTGGAGAAAACACCCCAAAGTAATAAAAGCAAAAAAGATAATGCATAAAGTCGTCAAAGAAACCGAAATGCCAAAAAACTCAATGACGCTGACAATCTTGTTAGTCAAAACACTGCGCGATTGCGTGTCGGTATTGATCAAAAAATCAATGATCGGTGTCACCGTAAATAAAGAAAAGGCCCCCAATAAACCAACCGCCAACGACAAGGCTGTGTTAATAAAAAGTAAGCCCGGATATTTCTTTGAAATATCATAAATAAATTTAAAACTTTTCATGGCCTCGTCCGTGGTTTTCTGTTGTTCAAACGAATTTGTTTAAAAAACCTCTGCCCTATTCTAATAATGCCCTATTGTGCCTCAAAAACTCAGCCCCGATCCTTGGCTTATTTTGATAATCCAACCCGGCTTGCTTCAAGATGGCCCAAAACCGCTCTTGCAACACCTTGTCTTCATCCGTTTCTTTCCAAGCCCCCTTGATGCGTTCATCCAATTCAATCGCTAAAGCCAGGATCTCTTCTGGAGAATTATTCACAACCTCTATCTCTGCTTCTTTGTATTGAGATGTGAAACCAAAATCTTTAATTTCTGAACCCAGAATTTCCTGAAATGTTAGCAAACGATTTCTTGCCTTTGACCACAATTTCTTAGGGATTACCAAATCTCCGTGATTGAAATAAATCGCACCCGTGACGGAGATGAGATTCGCGCATGCCACCGATTTGCGAAAAACCATCGGCACCGCAATAAGCCCTGACGACGTTCCCAAAAAAAAACGACATTTTGAACCCAGATAGATATCTAGAAAATCTGTCCTTCCCTGACTCGCATAGTCAATAATCCTGGGATTTTTCGTGGCCAAGGCTGATACGACCCTGTCCCCCATGCGAATCATGAAATATCCGCGTTCAACCATGGCCTCGGCCGCAAGAAGATAATCCTCAATTTTGCTATCCCGATATTGATGATACGTCCAATCCTTTCCCGGGAAACGAGATTCCAAATAAGCCGAATCTCTCGTGTGAAAACAAATAAAAGAGTTCCCTTCTTCAATTCCGATACTTCGCAAATAATTCTTTCCTGTGTCTTCCTCATCATTTGAAAAACTCAAATGAGGACGTGTGGATTTTAAAGCACCATAAACATCGTGCCCCTGATATGGCCGAAACGGAATCACATGCTTTTCGGCGCCCGGAAGACATCGATTGGCAAAATCGACCCATCGAGCGAATCGGCACACCCACAAAATCCTGTCCCACATCTTTTTTAATTGCTGATTACAAATCGGATAAGAATAATAAAAGATGTCTTTGGCTTTTTTCCCGTGCATGCCAAGATCGCACTCGGATAAATAAACTTCCGGATCAGCGGCAAAATTGCCTATCCGTTCGCTTCGAATGGGGCCGAATCTTATCAAAACCACCGGCCTTAACAATCGGACCAGAATCACAATAGGAGAAAGAACAACCACCAATAAAAGCTTTAAAACTCTTCTCAAATATTTTCCGATGCCTTTAATTCCCAGTTTGATATTTGGATCGTGCATGTTTCCTGCCATTTTTCCAATGCAAAGATTACGAAACATACTGCTTCTGTTTGCTGATTAAATCGCGAATCAAATCATCGCATTCAGCAGCCAAGGCATCATCTTTCAGCAATTTCGAAACCGACAAAAGCATAATCAATCCCACCATTGTTTTAGGGATTGTATGAAATTCCCATAATTTTGACTTTTTAAAGGACTGAACTTCTTGATCAAAAACCTCAAAAATCTGATCGGCACATCGAGCCATGTTTTGATCAAATGGAATGAAATTTTCCATAATCTCAATTAACTCGCCCGTTTCCTTGTTAATATAATTTTCTTTTTTGATGGAATAGTGCGAATCCTCGGACACCGGTGCCCCGGGAACCGCATAAAGCAAGGGTGTCACGGCGGTCTGACATCCGTGACGGATAAAATGGATGCCCCTTTGGACAGAATAAAGAACTTCTTCGCGCGTAGCTTCCGGAATAAACAAAATGATATTGACCTGAGGGATCAGCCCTTTTTCAATTAATGTTTCAAGAACCAATAAGGTGTCTTTTTCCTGAAACCCGCGCTTGTTCATGGAGGGGCTCGTTAAAAGCCGGTCAACAAAAGTCTCGACACCCAACCCGACACTATGAAACCCTGCCGACAACATCTTATCGATCAGTTCATGATCGAAACGCGTTTCTTGAGTGGTCTTCACAAGAAAATCAATCACCCGCGCCTGGCAATTGAAAAGAACACCTGAATCCATGACTCCGTTTGCCTTCGCCTCAATAATATAATCACACAGCTCCAGAACCCTGCGCTTATCCAACAAAAACTCATCGTCACTGAATAAAAACCCCCTAGCCCCATCCTTTTGGATATAGCGCAAGATCAAATCAAAAACTTGCTTGGCGTTTAACATAAAAATACGGGCCTTTTTTTGCTGGGAAAAGCTTAAGAACTGATGCGAACTGCAAAAGCCGCATTGATTTGGACAGTGACTAGACGTATAAAGCCGGACATTTTCCGTGACAAAAATTGTCGTCCAGAAATTTAAATCTTTAGAATTATCTCTGATCTGCTGCCAATAGGGCTCAAACGGAATGTTGAGGTCTTTGACACGCTCATAATTCAGATATTCAAATTCAGATTGCGTCAAGGGCTGAAAGGGGCGAAAAACAAACTCTTTCCCTTGCCGAAAGGCAATCCCATCCACACGGTCAAGATTTTTCATCCCATCGTCAAAATCGCTTCTTAGCCGATCGCAAAAACGGGCAAAGTTCCTTTCGGCATAGCCTAAAAAAACGACATCAATCCCGGCGATAATCCAATTCTTGTAATTATAGGTTGCCTCTTGCCCTCCGGCGACAAACACACATTTTTGGCCTTTTGTCGCTTCTTTGAATTTCGAGATGACCGAAAGGTCATCTTTCATATGATAATGCGAAACGCTCATCCCAATCACTTGATACTCGCCTTGTTTGGCTCTCGCCAAATAATCCTCATAACCACTGAGTCCAAAATCGAGGATATCGCAGGGGATATCAATATCATCAAGAAACTGCTTCAACCGATAAAGGCCTAACGGTGGGGCATTGTTAAAGCCGATGCTCGAATAAGATGTCATTAATAAGACTTTCATAGGTCCTTACGGTTATTTTGGATCCTGTAATATATTTTGTTGACTTTTGAACGCAGATATCCGCAGATTGCACACAGATGGTCGCAGATTCATCTGCGAAAATCTGCGTTTGATTTGCGTTAATATGCGTTTACTCATTAGAAAGTCAACAGAGTTTATTTCATTATCTTATTTCGCATATAAAACGGTTTCAATAATTCCCCCGTCATGCTGCCGTAAATAAAGTTTGTATTTGGGATTTAATTCTTTGATCAATTTTGGCAAAGCCCACAAATCCGACGGGCGATGATAAGCGGCAATCGCTAATTTGGGGGCTTGTTTTTGAATGGTTTTTCTGGCCCCCTGCAACGCATCGCGCTCGGCCCCCTCGATATTCATCTTGATAAATGTAATTCCCGCGGAATCTGGCAAACCATCAATGTTCGTCCCGCGTACGCGGTTCCCTTGCCCTTGTTGAATTAAAGAAGAATCTCTTTGTCCCAAATCATCAAATAACAGGGTCGTTTCCCTATCACACAAAAAAGCTTGTATCAGCTCAATCCGGCTATCATGGCCGAAAAGTTCTTTTAAAACTTTAAACGGTTCGCGGGATGGTTCAAAAGAAATAATCTTTTTGAATTCCCCGGAACATCTTTCGATAAAAAATTTAATGCTGTCGCCGTTGAAGGCCCCGCCGTCGACAAAGACCTCTGTCTTCGAAAAAGAAAATATGTCTTTCGACATGTACGGATCCGGACAGATGCATTCTTCTAAAACTTTAACCTGAAGGGTCAAACGGAATCCAATCACCGCATCCAACGCCACCTTTGATTGATCATCACCCAAAATGTGATAGAACGCTTTTAACTGATCACGGTTCTCAAATAAATCCTCAAGAATCCTATCGTAAAAAGGATGTGGTTGAAATTGTCGTGAATCAAGAATCGAAAAAACAGAAAACGGCCAAATCTTTTGAAACCCCATCTTTTCTAAACGCTGATACGGCCCCAATAAACGCTGTGTCGCTAAAATAACCGGGATATTTTTATCGTGGTCCTTGAGTCTATCAACCGACAAAACCGCTTTCCCATCAATTGCGGTTCCCTGTTTTTGAGGGTGATCATCAAAAAACCCCAAAACAG
>CAZAPN010000132.1:4376-5127 GCA_964487145.1 uncultured Planctomycetales bacterium
TGAAAGAGCGAAAGCGGATATAATTGCACAGACTTGTTTTTTTTCAAGGAATCCGCCAGCTGAATCCCTATGCGCGAAACACCCACAACAAAAACCTTCGATGGTAACAGCCCATCCTGAAGTCCAAAACCCTTAAGAAGATCTTTTCTTAACGCCTCAACGTTCTCATAAGTCAAAAGCCTTTTAATCCAAGGCCTTAATTTTGCATCAACCATGACGGACCGATCAGTCATCTTATGTTCTTTTCTTAAGTCCAACACCGACTCCCAGCAAATAATGAGCCATGGGATAAAATCCGGTATGAACAACTTCATCGTTCATGGAAAAAATCAGGACATTCTCAAAAAATCTAGACAAACTTTCCGATAACGTCTCGTGCGTTTTAAGATTAATGTGCCCGTCAGCGCTGTTTTTACTCGCATGACAATTGGCCGCGAGGTTGGGCGTTCCGATAATACAAATAGCGTCGGATTTTAAAGACCGGCAGATATTATTTAAAAAGACGTTTTCCTTCTTCTGCGGGATATGCTCCAGAACATCAAGGGAAATCGCCGCGTCAAATTTCTCATTAATGTAATCCTTTGTTAAATCAAGCTGTCTAAACGACAACCTTTTGTCATTTTGATAGCGCTCAATATTACTTTGAATAATGGCTTCTTCCAAATCGATTGCGCAAACATTTTTCACTGATTGCAAAAGGATAGGAATTCCGATGGCATCTCCGCATCCGATATCCATGACCTTTGTTTTC
>CAZAPN010000133.1:0-5091 GCA_964487145.1 uncultured Planctomycetales bacterium
GCGTAACCCCGCCAACGATTCTCGTCTTGATAAAATAGCTGGGGCCGCGGTATTGTCAGGAACGATCTCCTTTATAATACCCGACGATGGAGGATTGGTTAACAGAGGATTCGTTTCGACCTGAGGTGTAACTAGAATTTTTTCATTCGTCGCCAGGACCCCCGAACAAAAAGAGGACAGAAACACTCCAACCATGACCATTTTCAAGAAAAATGGTTTGTATAATTTATTCTTGCTCATTTTGGATTAAGCCCAATCGCGCTTTTTCAGATGGCGTAAAGCTTTACGTAACTTTTTACGCTTATGAGTTCTGATTTTGCGAAGTTTTCTTTTTCTTCCGCAAGGCATGAACCACTCCTCTTTGATTAATAAATAAGCTTGTTTAACGAATACTCAATAATCCCCTGCGCCCCAACTTCTTTAAGTTTGGGAATCAACATACGAACAGTGCCTTCATCAATGACCGTTTCAAGCGCAAGCCAGCCTTTTTGACTCAAACAGGAGATCGTCGGATTTTTCAGGGCTGGTAACAAGGAAAGAATTTTCTTCAGGTTCTTCTCGGTGATATTCATTTTAAGGCCAACCATGTTCTCCGCGGCCAAGGCGCCTTTTAACAGAAGAATAATCTGCCCCATCTTTTTTGATTTCCACGGGTCTCGAGCGGCCTTTTTATTGGCAATAAATTGTGTCGTTGATTCACAAACCGTTGAAACAATCCTTAATTTATTCGCACGGAGACTGCTTCCTGTTTCAGTCAGCTCAACAACAGCATCCACTAATCCTGAAGATACCTTTGCTTCGGTTGCCCCCCAGCTGAATTCGACCTCCGCTTTCACCTTATTTTGGGCAAGATATTTTTGGGTAGCATTGACCAGTTCGGTCGCGAGCCTTTTCCCCTGTAAATCTTTTACAGAATGAATCGCGGAATCTTCCGGGACAGCCAAAACCCACCGGACCTTAGACGCACTCTGTTTGGCATAAACCAACTCGGCGACCTTTACGATATCCGAACCGTTTTCCAGGATCCAATCCGCTCCTGTAATTCCGCAGTCCAGAGCTTCATCTTCGACGTAACGGGACATCTCCTGGGCACGTAAAAGGACCGGCTCAATCTCGGCATCATTAATTAAAGGAAAATAAGAACGCTCGGAAAGACGGATTTTAAATCCAGCCTTTCCAAACAATTTAAAGGTGGCTTCTTGAAGGCTTCCTTTGGGTAGGCCTAATTTTAATTTTTTTGTCATAAAAAAATCCTTCTTTTAATATTAAATATTAAAGTGGTGCTATTATACCGTTGAGGATAACCATTGTAAAGAAAATTAACCCCCTCAATATCCCCCCTCATTCAAAGCTTCCACCAATGTATTAAAGGAAAAACGGACTAAAAGTTTTTCTAACCGAGGGCGAATCCGTTCGATCTTATGATATTCCGCCCATCGCCGGCGTAAGGGCAATTTAAACCGCAGATATTCAGGATCCAGTTCCCAAAGTTTAATATACATGTTCGCTGGGATATTCCGCTTGTTGAGACTTTTGATCGTTTGTTCAATCAAAAAATAAGGTAAAATTTTAAAAGGGGTCCCCCCAGCAATCGCGACATTTTCGCCTAAAATTCTCATTGTCGATGGAGAGAATTCCACAATTTCAGGCCGAATCCGATAAGGCACGAACGGGGCGCTGGGAATCCCATATCGGGGATGACGGATGGGAAAAATACTCGAATCATATTTAATGCCTTCTTCCTGCAGAATATCGACCGCCCAAAGCGCTTGATTCGTAATCGAAAAATCAGGTGCCCGATATCCGATAATATTTTTACCGGTAATCGAACCTAAAATATCTAAGGATTTTTTCAAATCTTCTCGAAAAGAATACTTCGTATGCTTAAAAACCTCAAGATGCTTATACCCATGGCTGGCAATTTCATGATCGGCCATCTGTATCCGCTTGACGATATTGGGATATTTCTCGGCAACAACACCCAAAATAAAAAAGGTGGCCTTCGTTTTAAACCGCCCTAAAAGCTCTAACGTAGCCTGGACATTCTTTTCTATGCGATCTTCATAATCCTTGCTAATACCAGTCGGAAAATCAAGCCCACATAAGTGATAAGCTTCCACCACATGAATCCCTAATCCATTCTGCACAAAATCCCCCCTTTTCTAAAAAAGGACCTCTTTCTAAGACTTTTTTGATGACAGATCAACTCATATTATTTTTTTCAATTTAACATGGCCAAAATTGCTTGTCAAAGTGTTATTTCAAAGATATAATCACACCATCGTGTTTTTTTCTTTCACAAAAATGAAAAATTTTGAATACAGCTTAAAGGGGGAAATCGCATGCTGAAATTTTTACGTAAAAAGGGGGTCATGAAAAAAATCCTTTGGGTGATTGCCATCATCATCATCCTGTCTTTCGGGGTTTTTGGTACCGCCACAAATTTAAGCCGCAGAAATACCGTTGCCAATTATGCCGGAATTATTTTTAATCGGAAGGTTTCATTTCGTGAATTCGAAAATGCCTATCTGCATGCCCGTCAGCAGGCTGTTTTACGCTATGGGGAGAATTTTCAAAAAATCCAGCAGTTTATCGACCTGGAGGCGGAAGCATGGGACCGGTTAATCCTTGTTCAGGAGGCCAAAAAAAGGAAAATCCGTGTTTCTGACCAAGACGTCATTCAAACCATTCAAGAGCTTCCTTTTTTTAAAACCAACGGCACGTTTGACCAGGAAGTTTATCAACGCCTCCTTCGCTATGTTTTCCAATCTTTTCCTCGGGATTTTGAAGAAGGGATCCGCGAGTCCATCCTATTCCAAAAACTGTATGAACAAGAAACATTCTTAACCGACGTTACCGAGGAAGAACTGCAAGAAATTTATCAAAAAGAAAACGAAAAAGTCCAAATCAGCTATGTCCTATGGGCCAATGATGATTATACGAAAGATGTGCAAATCTCCCCGGCCCAAGCCGAAGAATTCTATGCCCAAAATAAAGAATCCTTTCGCCGCCCCGAAACGATTAACGTCGAATATCTAGCTTTAGAATTTCCAGCCAATCCGACCCAAGATCAGGAAAATACAATATCTGTTCAGGCGGATAAAATCAATGAAGATTTAAGAAACTCTTTGGATCTAAAAACGATTGCTGAGAAACATCAACTCCAAGTCAAAGAAAGTGGTTTTTTTAGCCAGGAACAACCCCCCACGAATTTGGGATGGTCATTCAATGTCCTTAAAAAAATATTTACGATGTCAGTCGGGGAAACTTCCCCCATGATCAAAACTTCGAACGGTTACTGTACGCTCAAGGTCAAAGAAAAAAAGGACTCATATTTGCCGGATTTTTCTGAAATTGTTTCGGAAGTCGAGCAATCTCTTAAAATCAAAGAAGCCCAGAAGATTGCGAAAGCCAAAGCTGAAGAAAACCGGTTAAAAATCCAAGAAATCCTTCAGACAAATCCGGAAAAAGACTTTGATACGATTATTAAAGAGATGAACCTTTCGAGCCAACAAACCCCCGTGTTTAACCGTGGGCAATATTTACCGGGGATTGGGATCTCCAAAGAATTTCAAGAAGCGGCTTTTGCCTTAAAAGAGAAAAGAAAAATCAGCAGCGTAGTCGAAACACCCAAAGGATATTGCCTCCTCCATTTGGATAGTTACTCTCCGATTGATGCTGAGAAATACGAAAAAGAAAAAGAAGGTTTCCGGAAAACTCTCTTAGACTTGAAAAAAAGCCAGTCCTTTTCTCAGTTCATCGCGAAACTGAGAGTCAAGGCGAATCTCAAAAGCCATCTGCCCAAAGCACAAAAGAATTCAACGGAGGAAGAACCTCAAGACAATTAATCGGGTAGGGAATTTTGGGGAAACCTCTCAGTGGGGCTGCCACCGCCTTGGGCGGTGGCAGCCCCCCTTTATTATTTTTTCATAATCCTTCTTTATCTTCTATCTTCCGACGAATCTCTTGGCGAACTTTGTTCATGAGCGAACGAAGCCCCGGACTCATATGCACATGCGATCCTGAAACTTTTCCGGAAACGAAACTCTTCGGCAAACACTCTAAATTCTGAAAAGCAAATTTTTGAATATCCTTTAACGAAGGGGGATTCCACACGAGAATCCCATGATCGATAACCTTTTTCAAAAGAGGCATCCCTCGAATCGGCTCATTTTCTAAGCCGATGATATCCTTATCAATGGTCCCCTCCTTCTTAAAAAATCGAAAGACCTGTTTCCGCCCGGGATAAGTGACCTTGTCTTTACTCAACTTCATCGTCGGCAAGAAATCTCCGCTGGCATCGGCCACTTCACTCAATTTATAGATGACATCACAATAAGGCGCGTCTGCCGAAACCCCCATCTTGGTTCCGACCCCAAAGGTATCAATCGGTGCTTTTTTATGAAGCAATTCTTTAATTTTATATTCATCCAAATTTCCTGTGGCCACGATTTTCACATAAGGTAAATTTGCCAAATCTAAAAGTCTTCTCGCCTTTAAAGCCAATTCCGCTAAATTACCGCTGTCAAGACGAATTCCTTTCAGCCGATGGCCTTTCTTTTCTAATTCTCTGGCCACAATGATCGCATTTTTAACCCCTTTTAACGTATCATAGGTATCAACCAATAAAATCCCGTTATCGGGAAACGTTTTGACAAAAGATCGAAAAGCCGTTAGCTCATTATGAAATGACATAATAAATGAATGGGCCATCGTGCCTGCCGGCGGAATGCCATAGAGTTTTGAAGCCAACACATTGGACGTCCCTTCAAAACCAGCGATATAAGCGGCCCGGGCGACTTTATTGGCGGCGTCACTCCCTTGCGTTCTTCTCAAAGAAAAATCAAGGACCCTTTTCCCCTCGGCAGCTAAAACCACACGCGCCGCCTTGGTGCGCTTCGAAATCAATTTTCCCGAATGTGCCATTCTGGGCATGGTTGGTGCAGGCGGCATCGGCTTTGTGATCTCCAACAGCATCCAAGGCTATGAATACGGCACGGCAGGCGTTGCCATCTTCTTAGTGTTTCTGCTGGCTTACTCTATCGAACGCATTTTCGTACAGATCAAAAGGCGCATTCACTAAGCAAAAGC
>CAZAPN010000134.1:0-5052 GCA_964487145.1 uncultured Planctomycetales bacterium
CTGTAAGCAAAAACAGCTGTTTGTTCCTGACTGGAATGAACGTGGCTTAAAAATTATCTTATTTAAAATACGCCCGGGGGTGGTTTCGGCATTTTACTAACGATCCCAACCACAGCCCCCAAAACTTTAAACGGTAACATAACAACGGTCGAAAGAAGATGCCCAAAGCCTGCGCCAGCCGCTCCTAACGTCGCGCACCCTGAAAAAGTCAAACAGACCATTAAAATTAAAAACCAACACAGGAATTTTTTCTGTTGGTCCTTTCCTCTTATTTTCTCAACTTGACAATAACGAATATCTCCCTCGCTTCCTGATCAATCAATCAGTAAAAAGTTCAATCGCGTTTCATTAAAAATAATGAGAAATCCCCTGCATCAAAAACTTGATGCCAATCGCCGCCAAAAAAAGACAAAGAATTTTCGAAAGCACCAAACAAACAATCTTTCCCAAAAAACGATCGATATGATCGATAAAAAGAAGGATCAACCCTGTTAACCCCAAGACAATGATAATGGAACAAGCGGCAATCATCAGTCCATGTTCAACATAAATCACCAAAACTGTCATCATGGCCCCCGGTCCGGCAAGGATGGGACACGACATCGGGACCGCTCCAATATGATGCGCGTCTTGCGCATCACTTTTCATGACACTACTCATTAACCCGCCGAAAACCAGATGGTCAATCGCAATAATCAAAAGCAACAACCCTCCCGCCGCCAGAAGATCGGAGAATTCAATCCGAAAAAGATTGGTTAAAATTTTCTCCCCGGCCAAGGCAAAAACAAAAAGGATCGTAGCCGAAGAAAGAATCGCTGTTTGAAACGATTGTCGACGGGCCTTAGAATTTAAATGACTGGTGAGCTGTAAAAAGATAGGGATACTTCCGATGGGATTAACAATTGCAAAAAGCACGAGGATCGATTGCAATAACGCGATCTTGTCCATAGATGCTCCTGTCATTTTCTAAAGCTCGCAAAATTTAAAAATCACTTTCTTCGCTGCTCCTGCGGGGATTTCTTACGAGGGGATTTTTATCATCGAAGGAGTAATTACCCATTTGTAAAATCAACTATTAGCTATTATAAGCTGCTAATGTTTTGTCTGCAATAACATCCCAAGAAAAATCTTTTTGTGCGGCGTAACGGCCATTTTGTCCCATCCAACGGCCATGTTCAAAATTAGCAAATATCGAACCAATTCCCCACGCTAAAGAATGAGGATTCGCTTCAACTTTAAAACCCGTGACATCATGCCATATGAATTCCGAAGGACCGCCGTTGACGGTGGCCACCACAGGTTTGCCGGCACTCCAGGCTTCCAGGATGACAATCCCGAACGGTTCATTGCGGCTAGGAACGCAAACGCAATCACAGGATTTAAAAAGATCTCGTAAATTCCAGGCATCTTGATGGCCGATAAAGCGTGTGGCATGATGAACTCCCAACTGTCCAGCCCTCTGCTCCACGGCGCCTCGCAAATGTCCGTCCCCAGCAAAAACAAATTTCGTATTTGGATGATAACGCAAAATAAACGGAATAGCTTCCACAAGCAAATCAGGCCCCTTTTGAGAGGCCATTCTTCCGGCGAATAAAACCATAGGATCCATGGGCCCCATGCCATATCGTCTTTTTACTTGTCCGGCATCAATCTCCACGTCAAAATGTTTATAATTAACGCCGTTATAAATACTGTGAACTTTCCAATCGGGGAGATTATACATCCACATAATTTCATTCTTGAGGGCATAGGAAACCGTGATGACTTTGTTTGCGCAATAGGTCCCGTGACGCTCATGATCTCGGATACGGACCGAAGGCCCACCGTAAAAATTATTTCCGCATCGCCCATACTCGGTCGAATGGATTGTTAAAATTCCTTTCCGTCCTCGGCCTTGTTTGATCCAAACCATGGCATTCGATGTCAACCAGTCGTGGGCATGAACAATATCAAAATGGGCTCCCATATAATCTTCAACCTGAAAAACAGTTGTCACAAACGAACGACACATATTGTTAACATCTTCAATAAAATCGGAATGCCCTGTATAAGGGCAACGATGATAATAAACACCATGAATGCGCTCATATTGCATATGGCCAGGGAATGCCATCCGCGTAAAAACATGGACCTCGTGGCCCTTTCGTTCAAGAGCACAGGCGAGTTCTGTGACATGAGCGGCAATTCCACCGACACTGATCGAATGCAGAGATTCCCACGAAAGGATGGCAATGCGTAAAGGATTAACGCGAAGTTTCCGTTCAACCGGAGGAGGAACAACCACCGGCTCAATCTTTGTCTCAACGACGACTTCTTCTCTTTCTTGAACATCAATCTGAGAAAGCAAATCCTCTGTTTCGGAAACATAGTCTTCAACAACAACAGATTTTAGTTTCTCATCGTCTTTCTTTTCTAAAGGCTCGGAACTCATATTCCTAGATCCGTTCTAAGTATTTGAATTTATTGGTTTTTTGTTCGGGCAGTAATTATTTGATATATTATCTCGATAGAAAAATAAATGCAATAATAATTTTTGAGGGGGATAAAAAATGGGCCCCCTGTACCTTTTGGTACAGGGGGCCCAAAAATTCTTCACCACCAATTACTTTTATTAACTTAACCGTCTTTTAAAAAACGAGCCGACTAATCCTACTCCAAACAAAATCATCGAAGCTGGCTCGGGAATTGACGCTTGTTGACCATTCGTACGGAGACGATCTAATTCTTCTTTGCTCAGATATTGATCATAGACAAAAACCTCATCAATAATGCCATCAAAATATTCGCCATAACTTGGATTGGAACCGATACGAAGATAATTCCAACCACCAGCCGCCCCTTCCTGCCCAGTCGTTGTGAACTCAGTTCCATTCACATACAACTTAACGGAATTAGTTGCCTGATTATAACTGACGGCTAAAAATGCCCATTGTCCCACATTGACAGAACTCCAACCGGACGCAAGAACACCCGTTCCTGTGAATGCCGCCCACCCGCCACCGCCTCGAGAATCAAGGCCCAGCGAACGGTCAAAATTCCCATTATCATGCGAAATGATCTGTCGAACAGTGGTCGTTGTGTCTGTTTTCACCCAGGCTCCCATGGTTAACTGGGACAAGGCCGCAGCATTGATATCAAGGGGGACATAAATATAATCATTCACCCCGTCGAAGTTATAAGCTTGGCCTGAATATCCCGTTGTCAAAGTTGCCCCATTAACGGTGCCATCATATGTCCCGGCTGTATCTTCGGCATTGCCTTCAAACCCATAATACGCAATGAGGCCTGCCTCGGACAACGAGGAAACCGCGAAGACCGTCAAAAACGAAACGACAAAGGTCATGAAAATCTTTTTCATATGACTCCTTCCGATAATTGATGAAATTATAATCTTATAAGTGTTCAATTTTTATCACGAATCGGAAAAACTGTCAACAGGACATACTGGGACAACCAAGGACACGGCCGTAGTCTCAAAATCAGCTTAAATTTATTTGTTGTTCTTCAAATTGCCGTCATCCGCCAACATCGATGGACATGAGGATTGCGATAATCTTCAGGGATTGTTTGATCAGTTATTTCTTGGAGATCCTTGGCAGGAAGATTTTCCATACGCGGCTCAAAACGCTGATGGTTTGTCGAAAAAAATACCGTTGAACCAGGGACCATGACTTTCAAAACTTTTTTGATTAATTCAGGGTGGTCCCGATTTACATCAAAGAATACTTTCTGATTCAAATCTTTAAAAAATGACGGGGGATCGACAAAAGCGAAAGAAAAACGTTTGCCGTCCTCGCTGGCCTTATCCAAATACCTCGCAACATCGGATTGGATGAGCCTGTGCTGAGGCCCCCAAAAACCATTTAACTTTAAATTATCTTTCGCCCAATTAAGATAGGTGGCGTTCCGGTCTACGCTAACCGTTGTCTTGGCTAAACCGGCCGCTGCCGCGCACGTGAAAGCGCCGGTGTAAGAATAAAGATTCAGGAAATCTTTCCCTTCCGCCAACTGTCTTATCATGACACGCGTATCCCGATGGTCCGAAAATAAACCTGTATCCAAGAAATCACTCGGATTGACCCAAAAGCTCAAATCCCGTTCCCGGACAACAAATCGAAGTCCTTTTGAACCCATTCGCTGGTAACGCGGCCCTTCTTTTGTTTGAGTATGACGACGTTTTAAATGAAGATGGTCCAAAGGAACATCCAATGCCTCAGCGACCGCCCGTGCCATCTGCGGAAGCCATTCGGGTCCCGTTTGAATCCGCTCATATTCGGCAATCACCAAATGCCCTGCATACCAATCCACAACCGCACGAACCTCCTTAATATCCCAATCATAAAGCCGGAAACAATCGATATTTTGTTTCTTAAACCGACGGGAAAGATGGCGAAATCGATTTTTAATCCGATTGGATAAAATCTCGGCGTGATGCTGAGCCTTTTCAGGCGTCACAAAACCTTTGGGAAGAAATTTCATTTGAGAACGGCTAGACAATTGTTTAGAAAGCATATCCTTTATCTTCTATTTAAGGCGTTTTTTTCGTCGAATTCAACAATGATGTTCTGTCGGTTCGAATATAATATTTTTGTTTCCCAATATATTCCTGCGAATAATTGTCCTTAAAGAAAGTTACCAACTTCTTATATTCTAAAGCAGAAATTAACTTTTTTTGAAATAAATCTATCAAAAAATCCCGCCCCAAATAACGACAGACCACCACAGCGGGCCGTGTTGTTATAATTTTTTCCGAGAGTGGCTCACGGATGACATCTGCTTTAACCGACATGTCCTCCCCAGCAAAAGAATATTGCCAAAAAGAATAAAGCCTTGTCGCATCGTGTGAAAAAAGAGGATGGCCCGGAAGAAAAACAACACACGTGTCTTTAGAACAATATCGCATTAATTGAGAAACTATTTCCCTATCCATGCCGCGGCCCATCGGTGCCGCCGTTAAAGCGAAGAAAAAACTAAGAAAAAGACCGAAAGCCACAGATCGCTTGAGCAGGGGCCGAATCTTTTGAAATATTTGAGTAAGGGCACAACCACTCG
>CAZAPN010000135.1:0-5000 GCA_964487145.1 uncultured Planctomycetales bacterium
TATTTGTCGGATCTATACTATCATCGTGTACATAATCTGTATGAAATTTCATTTTCATCCAAAATCGTTTTCAACCTGTTACGAAGAAATTTTATTTTATCCAAAAACAAAATCAAAAGTATCAAGGAAGTCAGCCCCCGGTTACAAAAAAAGTTAGATCTCATGCGATGGTCCTTAAAAATCTTGGGGACCCAAGAATTACGCAAACTCCCTTGGGAAGTGATTGACCTGTTATAAATGCAACTGAATCCTTTCACATATTACGCCCCCAAAATCCTGTCAGACGCAATCAAACTCTTAGCGGAATTTAAAGATGCGCGGCTTCTCGCCGGGGGGACATTCCTCATTAATCATTTAAAAAAGTTAAAGCAAAAAGGATTAAAGACTCCAAAGCACATTATCAGTCTAAAAAAAATCGAAGATTTAAAGGGATTCTATCTTGAGAAGGATCGCTTGATTATCAAACCCATGACAACATTCAGCGAAATCCTTACCTTCAACGATTTACCGCAAGAATTATCTGTATTACAGACGCTTGCGAAAGGGATAGGGACAACTCCGATTCGTAATATGGCCACGGTCGGCGGAAACATCATGAGCCGATATACATGGACAGAAATGGGAGCTGTTTTATTGGCATTAAACACCCAGTTGCATTTTATGAATTTACACGAAAAACAAGAAACCTTATCTGTCGAAGATTACTTCAAGGACAATTCTAAAACAATTCGTATTTTAAAAGCCATCTCCATCCCTGTCGAGAAGGGGAGGAGGGCCGTTTACAAACGTTTCACACGCTCGCGAACCGTTGATGTCCCTCTGTTAGGGATTTGCTTGAGCGCTATTTTAAACAACAGTCGGATCAGTCATGCGCGGGTTGCGGTCAATAACGGGATGATCTTGGCCCAACGAGATGTCGCTTTGGAAAATTTCCTTAATCAGTCAAAAAGCACAGAAAATCTGGCTGAACAAGCCATCGGACATTGGACATCAGAGTTGTATAGCGCTGGATCTGATGATTATAAAAAAATGATTTTCCCTGTAGCAATTAAACAAGCCATTCATGAGCTTATCAACGGAACAACGCGATGACGAATTTAGAAATAAACAATAAAAACTATGGGATCGATCTTCAAGGACACGAAACCCTGCTTGAGGTTTTACGCGACAGGCTCGGGTTAACAGGAACAAAATCGGGTTGCGAAGAAGCCGAATGCGGAGCCTGCACGGTCCTTGTGGACGGGAAGGCCATTTTGTCATGCATCACTTTGGCCTCTGATGTGGAAGGGAAAAAGATCACGACCATTGAGGGCTTAAGCGAGGGAGAAAAACTCCATCCTCTGCAAGAAGCGTTTTTAAACGAGGGGGCTGTCCAGTGCGGATTCTGCACGCCCGGGATGATTCTTGCCAGCAAAGCTTTGTTAGATTTTAATCCTCATCCGAATCAGGAAGAAATGGAAAATGCCCTGGATGGAAATCTTTGCCGATGCACCGGGTATTTAAAAATATTTGACGCGATTCAAAAAGCCAGTGAAGAGCTCTCTGAGAAAAACGAGAAGAAACCTGATTCATGACAAAGCCAATTTCTCATAAAATTGTTGACCCCGTAGGCAAAAGAGTCCCCCGCATTGATGGCAAAGGCCTGGTCACAGGTCAGACAAAATACGTTCACGACCTTAATCTGCCGGGGATGCTCGTCGGAAAGCTGTTGCGCAGTCCCCATGCCCACGCGAAAATTGTCAAGATTGATACCTCAAAAGCTGAACAACTTTTGGGCGTGAAAGCCGTGATTACCGCCCGCGACACCCACGGAGTCAAATTCGGTTCAAATGAATATTTCTTTCCGCAAACCGTGGACCAACAAGCCCTCGAAGCAGAAAAAGTCCGCTATATCGGAGATGAAATCGCAGCGGTCGCGGCCGTCGATGAAAAAACCGCTGAACAGGCCTTAAAACTGATTGACGTTCAATACGAAATTTTGCCTGCTGTTTTCGATATCGATGAGGCCATGAAGCCCGGCGCTCCGAAGATTCATCATGCCTTAAATAATCTGGGTGTTATTTTACCAATCAGTTTTGGAAATCCTGACAGGGCCATGAAAGAAGCCGACTATGTGCGGGAAGATATTTTTTATCTACCATCGGCGGCCCACTGCCCCATGGAAACTCACGTTTGCCTCGGACAATGGGAACCTGCTTCTCATAAAATCACTCTGTGGACTTCAACCCAGGCCCCGTTTAAAGTGCGGGAAGCCCTGGCGAAATGCTTAAAAATGCCTTTGAACGATATTCGTGTTATCAAACTGGCGGTCGGAGGGGGGTTTGGCGGAAAACTTGAAATGCTCCCCATGGATTTTGCCAGCGTTCTTCTTTCTCAAAAGGCGGGGGGATTCCCGGTCAAAATCACTTACACCCGCGAAGAGGAATTTTCTTTTTCCCGTCGGAAGCACCCGATGCGTTATCGCCTCAAATCGGGGGTAAAAAAAGATGGGACGATTGTGGCGATGACAGGAGAGGTTTATGCCGACGGCGGCGCTTACTGCAGTTATGGCCCGACAGTCATCGCAGCGGCAATCGCACGGATTTTCATGGTCTACAAGCTGAAGGATTTCCGTATTACCGGATACCGGGTCTACACAAATAATCCTATTAGTGGAGCCATCCGAGGTTTTGGCGGGGTCCAATACGGATTTGCCGTCGAATCCCACATTGATCTTCTCGCCGAAGGGATCGGGATGGATCCCGTGGAATTCCGATTAAAAAATATTACCGGACCCAATATGGTCACGGCCAACAAATTAATCATCACCACCAACGGACTCAAAGAATGCATCGAGAAAGCGACTCAAGCGGCCGAATGGAAACAAAAACGAAACAAAAATCAAACCATCTCACGAGGGATCGGAATCGCGATTGCCGCCGATGTCATGGGCTCCAAAATGTACAAAGCCCATGAATCCGCAGGATCCATCGTTAAGGTCGAAGAAGATGGCTCTGTCTATTTATTTACAGGGGCCGCTGATACAGGCCAGGGATCGAACACGGCGTTATCCCAGATTGCCGCCCAAGAATTGGGGGTTAGTTTTGAACGAATTCAGTGCCGGGCTGCGGACACGGAAATAACGCCATTTGATACAGGCAGTTTTGCCAGCCGTGTCACGTTTATTTCCGGTAATGCGACCAAAATCGCGGCCAACGATGCCAAAAACCAAATTCTCAAAGTGATCGCCAACGAATACAAGCTTTCGCTCGAGAATTTAGACATCAAAGCCGAGCAAATCATCCACCGAAAAGACAGTTCTGTGATAATAAACTTTGACAAAGCGATTGAACTTTGCTATTCTTTCAACTACGGTCAACAAATCATTGGCCGCGGAAGTTACAATCCGAAGACAACACCAATCGATTTTCGAACTGGCGAAGGGAATATCTCCAGCACCTACAGTTTTGAGGCCCAGATCGCCGAGGTCGAGGTCAACCGAAACACAGGGGAAGTCAAACTTTTAAAAATATGGGACGCCCATGACGTGGGCAAAGCCATCAATCCCCAAAGCGTCGAAGGGCAGATTGAGGGGTCAATTGTCATGGGAATCGGTTATACCTTCCTTGAAAATTTAAGGTTCCAAAATGGGCGTGTCGTGAATCCGAATTTTGCGAATTATAAAATACCTCGCTCGGTCGGCACAGCACCCATCGAAACGATATTGATTGAAACCAATGATCCTCAAGGTCCCTTTGGAGCCAAGGGGATGGGAGAAGCGTCCTTATTACCGACGTCAGCGGCTATTGCGAATGCCATTCAAGACGCCGTCGGCATACGGATCAAAGAACTTCCGATAACACCGGAAAAAATCTTGAAAGCCTTAAAAGAAAAAGACGAAACAACAAAGGAGAAGAAATGAAGACTAATCTATTTTTATTAACTCTCGGCATCCTCATTTTAACTTCTGCTTGCAGTCTTTATACGATTACCTCGGAAGAAACGTCTCTCAATCTCTACCCCCAAAAATCCTCGATTAATGATGTGGTTTATCTCGAGACAGTCAACCGCCCCTTTGAACTCATCGGTTATGCCACGGTCAATGCCGAACGAAACCAAAAAATCAATGAGATTATCGAAAAACTGAGATACGAAGCCGCTATTTTGGGAGGAGATGCCATCACGGATATTACTCAGAACTTCGGCAACGGGACCTGGGTTCAGATCCGACCAAAACTTTTTAATAATTCAAACGTGCGTTCGAACTTTGTGGCCAAGGTTATCGTTTTGAAATAGCTTTGGAAGTAAATTTTTGAAACCTCACTGCGCCGTTCAGGAATTTTCCTTTACTAACGATTCCCATTCTTCACAGGTATTAAAGGTCAAAATCACTCCTCGATCAGTCACCGGCCATAACACTGTCGAAGATGCATAGTTTCGTTGGAATTCATTTAATCCGACGGAATTTTGGATCGCCAACAACTCTTTTTTCAATCCGCAATGAAAAATAGGAGGGTGGCCCTTTTTTCCATCATAAGTCGGGACGAGCAGGGAAGAGGGGGCTTTCTCAAAACGCCCAATTAAAGTATCGATTGTGGCCGTTAAGAGAAAAGGATAGTCGACAGGAACCAGACAAAAACCTTTGGCCTGCGAAGAACTTTCTGCCAAACCTTTCTGAAATGAAGATGTTTGCCCTAAAATGTAATCTTTGTTATAGACAAAGCGAACCTTTTTATGGTTTAATATATGCGATTTTATTTCATCGCCATAAGCACCCAAAACAATAATAATTTCAGCGGCTTGTGAATTGATTAACGTTTTTTGTAATTTCCCAATAATCGTTGTGCCGTCTATGGGGACAAGCGCCTTAGGCGAACCAAAACGTTGACTTAAACCCGCGGATAAAAGAATACACGAAATCATAGCGTTCATTATAAAAATCGAACGTGATCTTGTCAATAAAGCGATCATCATCAATTCAACCTCTTGTGGATTATTGTAAGATAAATTAGAGGGCAAAC
>CAZAPN010000136.1:0-4995 GCA_964487145.1 uncultured Planctomycetales bacterium
CCAAAGATAAAATTTATACCGACTGTGCCATTACAAATGCCAAGGCCCGGGACAATAAAATGTCTGTCTTAATTGCCGCTGCGAAAAGGGAAATTGTTGACCAGAGAATCAAACTTTTATCAGGGCTGGGATTGCAACCGGATTTCATAGGGTTGAACTCGATTGCCTTGACCAATTTGTTTCAAGTCTTAAGACAGAAACAACAGTCAGCGATTGATTTTGGCTCAACAGGTGTTTTTGCTATCTTGGACATAGGAGAGATTACGAGCAGTCTTATCATTTTGAGGGATTACCTCCCGGCTTTTTGTCGTGATATTTTTACCGGAGGCCGCGAGTTGACCAAGAGGATTTACGATGATCTGGACCTTGAAACAGGTGCCTTGAGAATAAGAAAAAAGGGCAGGAGAATCCTGACGCAGAAATTTTAACGGCCTGCGAATCAATCCTGATGAATCTTTCTTCGGAAGCAAGACTGTCATTTGATTATTTTGCCACAGAAAACAGTGTGGCCATTGGTAAATTATTTTTGACTGGGGGCTCCGCGATGCTTCGGGGGATCGAGGAGTTTTTTGCCAAGAATCTCGAAATTCCCGTCGAGAAATGGAACTCTTTAAATCATTTAAAAATCGCTTCTCATATCTCAAAAGAAGAGTTAGGAAAAAACATTAATCGTTTAGATGTGGCTTTAGGACTGGCCTTTTATCAATATGATTGAAATTAATCTTGTTCCTCCTCAGCTGCGCAAACGGCAGAAAAAGAATTTTTCTGCCACGGGTATTTTTAACCTTCCCCAGGAAATTGTTTTTGCGTTAATCGGAGGGGTGATTGCGTTTCTCATCGTGATTCATGTTCTTTTGCAACTCAATATTTTTCTGAAAGTGATTCAACACTCCGCGTTGAAGGCCCAGTGGGCGAAAACTCAACCTGAGAAACAACAGGTGGATGTGGTTTTAAACGAACTCCGGTCATCCCAAAATAAAATCAATGCGATCAATAAAGTCACAACGTCGAAACGTTTATTGTGGGCCCAGAAATTCAACGAAATCAGCGAGAGCCTCCCTCGGGGAATGTGGTTAAACCGATTATCTCTTGAATCAAATGTTTTTATGATCGAAGGGAGTGCTTTTTCAAAGATCGGAAACGAAATGACAACGGTGGGGGATTTTCTGACGACGTTAAAGAATTCCAAGGCCTTTATGGAAGGGTTAGAAAATATTGATGTGGGTTCGATTCAGCGGCGTCAGATCAAAAGCGTCGATATATCTGATTTTTATATTACAATCCGAATAAAATGAGCATTCCAGAACAACTTCAGAATTTAGTTTCAAAATTGGATGACCGCCAGAAAAAGGTCCTTTTGGGGATTATTCTCTTTGCGGTCGCTTTAGTCGATTATTTCGTCCTCATGTATCCTTTCCAGATTAGAACCTTGCTGACCTTGAATCCCAAGATCGAGGTACTAGACAAGGATATCAAGCAGGCGAAATTGGACCTCCAACATATTCAAGATTATCAAAATCAGATCGCTGTTTTTCGGGGGAAATTGATGCTTTTAAGCAATCGCATCGTGGCCAAAGAAGCCATGCCTTTAGTTCTTGACAATATTTCCCGTTTGGCTAATAATGCCAATATTCGAATTAATCAGCTGATGCCTCAGAAGGATGCCCAAGAGGTTGTTCTCACCAATGATGATGGAAAATATTATTCTCTTCCGATTTTGGTTGAAGGCCGCGGTGGATATCATCAATGGGGACGCTTTATTAATTCATTAGAAAGTGATACGATATTTATGAGTATTAGTAATTTTACGATAGCGGCAAATCCAGATGACCCGATTCGACATTCAGCCAAGATGATCATTAAAGCTTATGTGTTGGAAAGGAAATCTTCAAAAAGTAATTAAGAGGCATATGACAGCGAATAAGATTTTTGTTTTTATCGTTTTTTCCTTTTTGGCAGCCAATATCGTTGCCGCAGACGAAGTCGCATTTATTTACGATTCTCATGGAAAAAGAGATCCGTTGCGCCGGTTGGTCACCCCCGAAGGAACCGTGTTAACTTTTGATAATGATCTTTCTCTCACCGATATGGTCTTGGAAGGGATTGTCGCTTCCGAGGAAGGAAAAAGTATGGCCATTATCAATGGCTCGGTGATTCGGATTAATGAGAAGATCGGAGAATATATAGTTTCTCAGATTAAAGAGGATGAGGTCACCTTAACTAAGGGACAAGAGAAATTTACCCTCAAATTAAAAAAGGAGGAATAGATGTTTAAAAAATGTTTTAGCATTGTTGTCGCCCTTTTTATAGGATTCGGGCTCGCGGTTTCGTTTGCACAGCAGTCCCCTGAAGCTATGGAAGTGACCGCTGATCAAGCCCAGGTCCCCATGGAAGAGGGAATGGAAGGGGCTATGGTCAAGACTGATAATGTAAGTCAACCGGGCAATGTGACCTTGGATTTCCGTGATGCCGATATCCGAAATGTTTTAAAAATTCTTTCTTATAAGAGCGGTGTCAATATTGTCGCCGGACCGGAAGTCACGGGGATGGTGACCATTCAACTCAATGATGTGCCTTGGGAACAAGCCTTAAAGGTGATCTTGGAAACCTATGGTTATAGTTATGATCGCAAGGATAAAATCATTATCGTGACGACAATTGAGAATCTCAAGAAACGCAGAGAAGATGCACAGCTTTTGGCCGAGCAAGAACCGCTCATGACCAAGACGTTCATTTTAAATTATGCCAAGGCATCCACAGTCATTCAGTCTATTCAAAAGATGTTAACGACGCGCGGTTCCATTAATTTTGATGAACGGACAAATGCCATTATTATTCGAGACACACCCACGAATATTGAATTAATTGAAAAGGTTGTACCCACGCTGGACCAAACGACACCTCAGGTTTTAATCGAAGGCAAAGTGGTTGAAACGACTTTGAATAATGCCGAGAATATGGGGATTGATTGGGTGGCTAAAGCAACCATTTCTGGAACGGAAAGAGCAACCGTTTGGCCGTTTACAACCCATTCATCAAATAAATATTTGCCGGATGATATCCCTGAGGCCGGCGATGAAGAATTTACTTATGGGACTTTAAATTTTTCCCAATTGCAAGCCGTTTTAGAATTATTGAGCAGTCGGACCGATACCCACATTCTTTCAAATCCGCGAATAGTTACTCTCGATAATCAAAAAGCGAACATTACAGTTGGAACCCAGTATCCCATTCCTTCCTATACCTATAATGAAGAACAAGCGCGGTTGCAGGTTTCCGGTTGGGAATATAAGGACATCGGGATTATTTTTGAAGTGACCCCGCATGTCAACAATGCCGGGTACGTGACATTAGATATCAACCCTAAAATCACAGACATTTTGGATTATGTGACAGTCGAGAATACGCAGCTCCCTCGATTGAGCAATGAGTCGGTCAAAACGCAAATTATGATCAAGGGCGGAGACACCTTAGTGATTGCGGGTCTCATTAAGGATAAAACCATTGATCTGAAAAAGAAGATTCCTTTGTTAGGCGATATCCCAGTGGCTGGATTGCTCTTCCAGAAAAAGGAAAAGACCGTCTTGAAGACAGAACTATTGATCTTCATGACGCCTCACATCATTACTCCTGATGTGAAAGCTGACTCATCGAAATCCAATACTCCGCCGGCGGCCACACCCTAAAAGCCGTCTGATTGGAAGAATGTCTTTTTTTGATGGGTCAATTGACCAAGGGATAAAGTCTATCTCTGCGTAGAAAGGTTCTAAAACGTGGCGAAAGAAATACTCATTCATGTCGAGGATGACAAAAGGGAAGTTGCCATCCTCGATAATAATCGTTTGGACGATTTTCATATCGAAGTCAACGAACAGAATTCGATTTTAGGCAACGTCTATAAAGGCACGGTCGAATCGGTTTTACCTTCGATTAATGGCGCTTTTGTGAATATAGGGCAACCACGCAACGGTTTTCTTTATTTAACCGATGTCATTAGCCCTTTGGTCGAAGAGGATCTCTCGGGCCCCAAAAAATTTCTTGATAAAATTTTTAAGCGGAAAGAGAAGAAGAAAGAAGAGCCTCCCAAAAAAGCGCAGCCCGTCTGCAAGGGTGACAAAGTGTTGGTTCAGGTCGTCAAAGAGCCTTTCGGAACCAAGGGAGCCCGACTGACGACACACATCAGCCTTGCCGGACGATTTGTCGTTTTTATGCCTTATGATAAACATCTCGGGATCTCTAAGCGTATTGATAATCACGAAGAACGCCAGCGTCTCAAGGACATCTTAAAAGAGCTTGATTTTGCTCAAAATGCTGGTTTCATCGTGAGGACCGTGGCCTCCGAGCAGGGAAAACGGGATTTAATCCGCGAGGCCAAATTTTTATTCAACATGTGGCAGAAAATTAAAAAACAGGCGGATGAAAAATCAGCCCCAGCGCTGGTGTATAAAGAATATGATTTACTCTGGCGGGTGGTTCGGGATTTTATTACGGAAGATGTCAGTCACATCCTCATTGATTCCCAAGAAGAGTGTAATCGGATTCAGAAGTTTGTCACCACGATGGTAGGTCGTGAAATGGTGGGGAAAATCAGCGTATACAAGGGATCGACCTCTCTGTTTGAATCGAAGAACGTTTTGCCCGAATTAGATAAGATTTTTGAGCCAAGAGTGTATTTAAAATCCGGTGCCTATGTCGTCATTGAACCGACCGAAGGATTAACGGTCGTGGATGTTAACAGCGGTAAATTTAAGGCGCATGCTTCGCCCGAAGATGCCGCGTTTATGGTCAACATGGAAGCGGCTCCCGAAATCGCCCGTCAGTTGCGTTTAAGGGATGTGGGTGGTATTATTGTTATCGATTTTATTGATATGATGAAGGAAGGGCACAAGCGGCAGGTCCTGGATACTCTGCAACGGGCTTTAGAATCTGACCGCGCAAAAACAGAAGTCAACCGAATCTCCTCTTTGGGTTTGGTGGAAATGACCCGTGAACGGA
>CAZAPN010000137.1:0-4994 GCA_964487145.1 uncultured Planctomycetales bacterium
GAGAATTTCCGAATCGCGGCCATGATTATGCCGCAAAGCATTAATGTGCGTGAAAATTTAGGTTTGGCCTATGAGAAATTGAAGGATTTTGACGGGGCTTTAAGACAATATCGACGGATCATTCAACAAGACCCGAAGAATCCCAAAGGATATTTCCTTTCCGCGCGGGCTTATGCTCAGAAAAAAGATCATAAAAAGGTGATTGAGAATATCCAAAAAGCGCGAAGTTTAGATCCTAAAGCGGTCAAGGATGTCTTGAAAATCGGAGATATCTTTTTTGAAGATAAAGATTATGATGTCGCGAGGGAAGTTTATGCTTTGGTTTTAGGTGTGAATAATAAGTATTCAGTGAATCTTTATAATAAAATAGGGGCTTGTTATAATGCCTTGGGATTGAAGGACAAGGCTGAAGAAGAATTTCGTAAAAGCCGGGAAGCCTTCGTGCAACAGAATATGTCGATGACCAATAAGGAGGCGTCTGATAAAGACGTTCGTTCCCAAGCCGCTCCTTTTTCATTCTGGCCGTGGAATCGTAAACATTGAAGTCCTTGAAAAAACAAAAAGATCACCGTATAATACACTCTCAATCTTGGTTTTATTAAACTGGAAAGTCACCACACTATGCGAGAAATATTAACGTTTATTTTAGCTGGAGGGAAAGGTGAAAGGCTTAATCCTTTAACCCGCGATCGGGCTAAGCCTGCGGTTCCGTTTGGAGGCATTTACCGGATTATCGATTTTACCTTAAGTAATTGTATCAATTCGGGATTAAGGCGAGTCTATGTTCTTATTCAATACAAGTCTTTTTCGCTTCAAAAACACATACTCTCGGGTTGGGATATTGTCTCTTCGCAGCTTGGGGAGTTTATTGATGTGATTCCTCCCCAGCAGAGAATCAGTTCGGATTGGTATAAGGGGACGGCGGATGCCATTTATCAAAATAGCTATGCCATTCAAGACCACCAGCCGGATTTAGTCATGGTTTTAGCGGGCGATCACATTTATAAAATGAATTATCAACATATGATTAAGTTTCATAAAGAGATGGATGCCGATATGACGGTCGCCTGTTTAGAGATGCCTAAGGAATCTTCTGTTCATTTCGGGGTGATCGAGGTTAATCCGATGGGGAATGTTCTTGGTTTTCAGGAAAAACCACAGAATCCGAGGACGATTCCCCATGATGAAACAAAAATATTTGCCTCCATGGGGATTTATTTATTTAAGGCAGATATTTTGAAAAAGGTTTTGGAGACTGATGCCAAAAATCCTTTTTCGGAACATGATTTTGGAAAAAACATTATTCCACAGATGCTTAAGAATCAACAGAGGGTTTTTGCCTTTAATTTTGTGGATGATACTGGAAAATCTAAATATTGGCGTGATATCGGGACACGGGATGCGTATTATGAGGCGAACATGGACTTGGTGAAACCCAAGCCTGAGTTTGATTTATACGATAAATCATGGCCAGTTAGGACGTTCCACGAACAATATCCTCCCATTAAAATCATCAATTCAACTGAAACCAATGATACGGACCATGGTTTTATTATCAATTCGATTATTTCCGGAGGGTGCGTGATGACGCGAGGCGAAATTAAGAATTCCGTTTTGTCCTCAAATGTCCGCGTTGAAAATCATTCCAAAATTACGAACTCGATCTTGATGGAGAGTGTTGTGGTCGGCGAAAATTCACGCATTAAAAATGCGATTATAGACAAGGAAGTTGTTCTCCCGCCAAATTCAGAAATCGGTTATAACCTTGATTTAGACCGACGGCGATTTGATGTCACAACCTCAGGTATTGTGATTGTGGCCAAAAAGACTTCTGTCGCCTGAGAAGACAGTCTTTCATCCTATCTTTAGAGATCCTTACCAGAGTTTATTAACGGCCAAGAATTTCTTTGAACTTTCGTGTGAGGAGAGGGATAACTTGGAGGGTGTCCCCGACGATCCCATAATTCGCCACGTTGAAAATGGGGGCGTGAGGGTCATTGTTGATGGCGATGATGTTTTTGGAAGATTGCATCCCGACAAGATGCTGGATTTGTCCGGAAATTCCGCAGGCAATATAGAGTTTGGGGCAAACCGTCTTTCCCGTTTGTCCGACCTGATGAGAATAGGGCATCCATCCGCTATCGACCGCCGCACGGGAAGATCCGACGGCTCCCCCTAAAACTTTGGCTAATTCTTCGAGAAGGGCAAAATTTTCCGGAGCCCGCATGCCGCGTCCCCCGGAGACGATAATATCGGCTTCTGTAATATTGATGGTGGAGCTGACTTCCTCAACAATGTCCAGAATTTTTGTCCGTGACGTAAAAAAGCTGGTCGCAAAATTTTCTTCAATGATTTTCCCTTTACGTGATTTATCAGGAGCATTTTCTTTCATGACTTTATGGCGGACGGTTGCCATCTGAGGTCGATGGTTCTTGGTGTAAATGGTAGCCATAATATTTCCCCCAAAGGCGGGGCGGGTCTGCATCAAGAATTTTTCTTGCGGATCAATATCGAGTCCTGTGCAGTCTGCTGTCAAGCCGGTATGGAGCTTCACGGCGACTCTGGAAATTAAAGAGCGCCCAATCGAGGTCGCTCCGCATAGAAAAACTTCAGGGCGATACTTGCGGATCAACTGGACTAATATCTTTGTGTAGGGTTCATCTAAGAAATGCAATAATTCAGGTGAATCGACGACATAGACCATATCCGCACCACGGGCAATCAGTTCTTGGGCTTTGTCTTTAATGTTGTGGCCTAATAAAACACACGAAAGTTGCGTGTTTAATTTTTGGGCAAGCTCGGTCCCTTTTCCTAAAAGTTCATAAGCAATGGGCTGGATAATCCCTTTTTTCTGTTCCCCAAAGACCCATACCCCTTTAAATTGGTCAAGATTTTCTGTCTTTTGAGGTTGGCGTTTAATCTCGATGGCTAAAAATTTGCAAGACTCGATGCAGGCGCCGCACAGGGTACATTTGTTGAGATCAATGACAGCTTTTTTATCAACGATCGTGATGGCTCCAAAGGGACACGCCTTAAGGCAAAGTTTACAACCCGTACATTTTTCTTGAATAACACGTATGCTCATTTATTTAAGGCTTTCTTTAATGGCGTCAATCAGTTTAGGAACTGTTTCTTCAGGGGAACCTTCAAAAATTTGTCCCCGCGGTCTGGGCGGAGGTGTAAAAATTTTCACAACACAAGTGGGAGATCCGTTTAATCCTAAACGGCTTTCTTCCACGTCTAAATCAACGGCTTTCCAAACTGGAATCGTTGCGCTTTTGGCGCGCATTTTTCCTTTTAAAGAGGGAATGCGTGGCTCATTGATTTCTTTAACGACCGTGAGAAGACAGGGAAGGGAGGTTTTGACTTTTTCAAAACCTTCTTCTGTCATTCGTTCAACAATCATTTCTTTTTCTTTGACTTCCTCGATTTTTTTGACATAAGTGACTTGAGGAAGGTCTAGGTGTGTGGCGATTCCCGGGCCCACCTGAGCCGTATCTCCATCGGAAGCTTGTTTTCCGCAAAGGATAACGTCAAAGGACCCAAATTTCTTTATAGCCATGGCTAAAGTATAACTTGTGGCCAAGGTGTCTGATCCAGCAAACGCCCTATCACTAATGAGGATTCCTTCGTCGCACCCCATGGAAATGGCTTCTCGCAGGGCTGCTTCCGCCTGAGGAGGCCCCATGGTAATGACGGTTGTCTTTCCACCATGTTTTTCCTTAAGACGGACCCCTTCTTCAATGGCATACATATCAAAAGGGTTAATAATGGACACAACTCCCTCACGAACCAAAGTGTTAGTTTTCGGGTCAATCCGCACTTGGGTCGTATCAGGGACTTGCTTGATTGAAACAATAATATTCATTAGGATTTGGCCGCTTCTTTAATCAGGGCGAGGGCGATGATATTCCGCTGTATTTGATTTGTTCCCTCGTAGATTTGTGTAATCTTGGCATCTCTCATGAATTTTTCAGCTGGATATTCTTTCATATAACCATATCCGCCGAAAATTTGGACGGCATCCGTTGTCACTTTCATCGCGACATCCGAGGCGAAAAGCTTAGCCATAGCGGAATGCGAGGAAACATCTTTTTTGCCTTGGTCAACTTCTCTCGCGGAGGCATAGACCAAAGCTCTTGCTGCTTCAACTTCTGTTGCCATGTCTGCGAGCATAAATTGAATGCCTTGGAAGCTAGAAATCGATTTTCCGAATTGTTTTCTTTCGCGAGCATATTTGACAGCTTCATCGAGGGCCCCCTGGGCGATTCCGACCGCCTGAGCCCCAATTCCTGGGCGAGAGGTGTCAAACGTTTTCATGGCGATAATAAAGCCCATGCCTTCTTTCCCGATCAGGTTTTCTTTGGGGACTTTACAGTCTGTGAAAACAAGTTCACGGGTTGCGGAAGCGCGAATGCCTAGTTTGTCTTCTTTTTTCCCGAAAGTGAACCCGGGCATCCCTTTTTCGAGAATAAAGACGCTGGCTCCGCGGGCCCCTTTGTTCTTGTCGGTCATGGCAACGACCGTGTAAGTTTCCGCTTCTCCACCGTTTGTAATGAAATGTTTTGTTCCGTTGAGAATATAATGATCACCTTCTTTTCGGGCTGTGGTTTGCATGGCGCTTGCATCTGACCCGGCCGCGGGCTCTGTGATTCCGAAAGCTGCTAATTTTTCACCCTTGGCTAAGGAAGGGAGATATTTCTTTTTTTGTTCTTCGCTACCAAATAAAAGGATAGGATATGTTCCTAGCGCTGAAGCCGCATAGCAAATCGCGATCCCGCCGCAACCTCTTGAAAATTCTTCTGTAGCAAGGACTAAATCCATGACCCCGCCGCCCATTCCACCATATTCTTGAGGGATATAAAGGCCAAAAAGATCAGATTGGGCCATCACCTTCATGATGTCCCAGGGGAATTTCTCGGTTTGGTCGAATTCCGCTCGGACGGGCTTAATTTTTTCTTCGGTAATCTGCCGACATAAGTCACGAATCATCT
>CAZAPN010000138.1:0-4949 GCA_964487145.1 uncultured Planctomycetales bacterium
CCGGCGTTGGTAACACCATAGCCCCGGGGACAGGAAGGTTCAGGAGATTCTGCGCTAGAGAGGGCGGACAGATTGACATCCCCAAGAAACAAATCATGGTCAGGAAATAAACCGTGCGCCTTAGGAAAGAATATTTTGCATGTCCAACAAAGGTGAGCATAGCCAGAAACTTTTGTTTTTTAAATTAATATGAATATTAATACTTATTTTCTCAACAATTAAAGTATATAAGATTTTTCTTACACATTATCATAGAAAATTGAAAATATCCTTTTTTTGAGAAAACGTTTTCTTTGCCCGATTTTGCAAAGCAATTTAACAATGGCTCAAAACAGGGGACTGGAAACTGGGGCACTTGAGGGCCAAATACTGAGTTATGGCCTCCAATTTTCATTTGCATTTTCCTGGGAACTGGTTTAATATGGCAACGATAAACTTTTTATGGACGATAAAAAAGAATATTGACAGTTTTATAAACCCTCAATCTAATGCACGATAGCATGATTTAAACTTAATATTTACGCGTATGGGTTGAGTCTTTGGGTTAAGGTTGAGAAGCCAGTTTGGTTTCAATGGTTAGGGCCAGGCAATAAATTTTAAAAGAAAAATCCATCTTAACCTAACCTTAACCCCTAAACGATACTGGCCTCTTGACCTTAACCTACTTACATAAACCTAATATTTGTAAATACGAAATCCCGGCTGTTTACAATTCCCATTCGGAGAAATCATGAAGGTCACCATTAACGGCCAGAAAAAAAATATTGCGACAGGAAGTTCGTTAAAGAAAGTTATCTTAAAATCCTGCCGAAATCCTCGTCACACAATCGCGGAACTCAATGGTCAAATCGTAAAAAGTGAAACGTGGGACAAAAAAACCCTTCATGACGGCGATACTTTAGAGCTGGTCAATTTTGTAGGCGGCGGATAAAACCATGAAACGAATCAAAGACACTCCCCTTGTCATTGCGGGAAAAAAATTCACAAACCGTTTTTTCTTAGGGACGGGCAAGTTCAAAAGCAAAAAAGATTTGACCGAAACCATTTGCGCATCGGGCGTTGAAATTGTCACGGTCGCGCTACGCCGTATTGACCTAAAACATCATGAAGAAAACATCCTGAAATATATTCCTAAGAATGTGACATTGCTCGTCAATACGTCCGGCGCGCGAAACGCCCAGGAAGCCGTGCGTATCGCGCGAATTGCCAAAGAATCTGGTTACAGCAACTGGATCAAAATCGAAGTCATCAATGATAGCAAATATTTATTGCCCGACAATGAGGAGACAATTAAGGCAACCGAAATTCTCGTGAAAGAGGATTTTGTTGTTTTGCCTTATGTCACACCTGATCTTTATGTCGCCCGGGAATTAGTCAAAGCGGGAGCCGCCACAATCATGCCATTAGGTTCCCTTATCGGAAGCCATCAAGGATTAAAAGCCAAAGAGTTTATTAAAATCCTGATTGAAGAAATTGATATTCCGATTGTGGTGGATGCTGGGATTGGACGTCCGTCTCAGGCGGCCGAGGCCATGGAAATCGGCGCTGATGCTGTCTTGGCGAATACCGCCATTGCAACCGCGGAACATCCCGCGGTTGTTGCCGAAGCATTTAGCTTAGCGGTCAAGGCGGGACGACTCGCATTTTTAAGTCATCTGCCCTTAGAACAAAATAAAGCCAGCGCCTCCTCTCCATTAACAGGTTTTCTTTTCGACAAATAACAAGGCATTTAAACAAACGCATATGGTCGCAGATTACACACAGATAAACGCAGATAATTCCATGATAATCCGCGGAAATCTGTGTGATATCGGCGTATATCCGCGTTTACTTGAAAAGGCTTTTTAACAAATGATCTCCTTACAGGAAATACGTTCCATTCTCGACGATAAAAGTACGGGAAATCTAGAACATCTTGCCCAAGAGTCCCGTCAAATCACACAGCAATTTTGGGGACGGACAATCTCTCTTTATGCTCCAATTTATGTTTCCAATTACTGCAGCAGTCATTGTGCTTACTGCGGATTCCATAATCATCATCGCATCAAACGCGTCAAGTTGACAGCCGAGCAAATGCACAAGGAAATGTCTTATATCGCCCAAAACCACATTCAGAATATTCTCATTTTAACAGGTGAATCTTATCAAGCGACACCCTTGTCGTACCTTAAAGAAGCGGTTCTGATTGCCAAAAAATATTTTTCCGGGATTTATTTAGAAATCCATCCTCTCGAAAAAGACGAATATCGCGAACTGTTTTTAGCAGGCGCTGACGGGGTAACGATTTACCAGGAAACGTATAATCGAAAGCGCTATGCCGAAGTCCACCTTTCCGGCAAAAAGAAAGACTATGATTATCGCTATACAACTCCCGAACGCATTGCCCGTGCCGGCATGCGCCAGATTTCTTTAGGGATCTTGCTTGGATTACATGAGGACGTGGCGGAAGATATCTTTTCTTTGTTTGAACACCTGCGTTTCATGGAAAAGAATTATCCTGGGGTCGAATATAGCGTCTCTTTCCCCCGCATGAGGCCGGTTGCGGATATCGATTTTCATCCCCACCCGGTTTCTGATGAACTTTTTATTAAACTGATCTGTTTAACCCGAATAAATTTTCCGCGCGTTGGCATTAATCTATCAACCAGAGAAAACGCCTCATTGCGCGACCATGCTTTAGAATTAGGGGTGACGCGTATTTCGGCGGCCTCCTCAACTTCCGTCGGCGGATATACCATCGTGGATCCGGAGGCCCAAGATCCGCAGTTCCCCGTGCAAGACCATCGTTCGGTCAATCAAATCATTCGTATGCTCAAAAAAAGGCAGTTCGATCCGGTCTTAACGGATTGGAGAAAGATTGAAAACAGCGTATAGCGGTTAGCGGATAGCGGACAGTGCCACAAATAAAGTCCTGGGATTTGTTTGCTCTTAAAAATTGACTGGGTCGCAAGCCACAAGCTTCAGACATCATTTTTCAACTTACAGGATTGTAATCTGAATCTTATGGCCTCTTAACCTTGAATCCTGTAACTTGAAGCTTGCAGCTTGATACCCATAAACCATTCACAAATGTCTCCTAAACAAAAAAATCTTTTCGAAAAAGGCCTCAGAACATACTTCAGCCTTAAGCAACTCAAGAAAATCCAATCGGTCAAAATCGGTATTGGCGGGGCCGGCGGACTGGGTTCAAATCTTGCGGTGATTTTGGTTCGCTGCGGTTTTAAAAATTTTGATATTATCGACAAGGATCGGATTGAACCATCCAATCTAAACCGACAATTTTATTTCTTAAATGAAATCGGCAAATTGAAAGTTAAAACACTTAAAAAAAGATTATTGCAAATCAACCCCTCTTTAAAAGTAATAACGCATAAAACCGCATGGTCACGGAAAAATGGAAATCATTTTTTTAAAGACTGCTCTGTTATTGCGGAGGCTTTTGACCAGGTGGATTTCAAAAGAGATTTTATCGAATTTTATGCGGACAAAGCCGAATTACTTGTTAGCGGAAATGGTTTAGGAGGAATCTCTTCTTTGAAAAATTTCGAGGTCAAAAGGGTCGGTCGTATTTTCATCGTCGGAGATAGGAAAACCAGCGTTTCTAAAACCCATCCACCTCTCGCCCCTGGTGTGACAGCGTGCGCTAGCCTGATGGCCCAAATTATTTTAAGGACTTCCTTAACACAAAAGTTATCCTAGTTCACTCTTTAATTTTTCCCAAGACGAATACAAACTTAACTCTTTGGCCTTCATTTCAATATAAGGCAAATCAAGCTGGTCACCCGACACCCGCAACATCCCTTGAATGTCTCTAAGATGTTTTTCGCTTTGACCTTCTTTATAAAAAATCAATTTATTAATAATAACATCTTCCGGACGAGAAAAATAAGCCACTTTATCATTCTGAAAAGATTCTTGATGTCTCGCCTTGAACATCTGCCGATTCAACGGGTCATCCTATAACTGATAAAAATCAACTTTAGAACCGCTGGGGGCATGGATAATATTGAAATGATTCCTTTGGCGGATAGCCTTTCGAATGCCTTCGGAATCCACATAAAAATCATTTTTAAATCTTTGGCAAAAATCTTCCACCTTCTCTTGAGGAAAATCAATCACAATATCCATGTCCAAAGTCATCCGAGGTTCTCCATAGGCCATTGAAGCGACAGATCCTGTGATCATATACGGAATTCTCATCTCCGCCAAGACATCAACGACAAAAGAAAAGAATTCTCCTTGATTCATCGCACAAACTCCTTGCGAGAAGGGATTTTGAGCAAAAATCGGCGATTCAATTCTTCGAGCAACTCGTTCTCGCTTAAATCTGGATGACAACGCCTGATTTGCCCGGAAACCCTGGCCCGGGCCACCTCGTGCAATTCAAACGCGAGCTGAATCCTTTGACATGGTTTCAAACGGCGCAGGCATTCATATTTCAGATTATCATTTGGATTGCTCATCGTTTTCATCATACTGCCTTTTTCTTTTACCGCCAATCTTTTTTTATCTTCACGGCCAAAACAATCGCTGCCATCGTATAAATAAAACTTAAAATAAAAATAAAACTGTTTTTAGAAAGATAATCCATCAACACGGCCGAATCTTTTAAAAAGGCTGTCCCAACCCCGGCCAAGATAAATTGGATCCAAAAGATCCGTAACGGCGAACCCAAAAGGACAATTAAAAAATATTTTTTCCAAGAAATCTTTGATAGCCCGGCCATCAAATCCAAAATCTGGAAAGAGACAAGCGGCACAGCCCGCAACACAAACAAACCCCAAAATCCTGACGATCCTATGCGTTCATCGATTTTCTCCAGTTTCGCCCCTAGAATTTTTTCGACAAAACCTCGTCCCAATTTGCGGCTCAATCCAAAAACAATAATCGCGTTAATGGTTTCGGCAAGCCAAATCAAAAGCGTGCTGAAATAAGCGCCGAACAGAACC
>CAZAPN010000139.1:0-4932 GCA_964487145.1 uncultured Planctomycetales bacterium
GATGTTAACGATCAAGCGCTTGTTGCGCATGGTCGTCCAAAATGGCTCCCCCGCGAGGACTCGAACCTCGGACCTAGTGGTTAACAGCCACCCGCTCTACCTGCTGAGCTACAGGGGAATAACTACCTTAATATGTTTATAGAAAGGTTATTCCCCATCCCGACTACCCCTATATCTTCATAGGAAAGTCGGGGCAGGGGAATTACCATAAAAAATTATGAGAAAAAGAATACTTCGTTCTTTAGATCCCTCGCCGCCTAGTTCTCATTGCTAATGGGCTCGGGATCAATTCGCCCCTATCATTTAGGTCACTTCGTTCCCTAAATGATGTGCTCATCGATTATACTGAAAACTTACAAAAAGTCAATAATGGCTTGCGACAAAAATCTATCCTTCAATCTCACGCCGGCTGGTCAACGATACACTTAATGTGGATAGATCCGCATACTCCAACGCACTCCCGACAGGAATTCCAACGCCAATACGGCTCACCTTCACCCCTGTTTTTCGTAACTCCCTCGTCAAATAAAGGGCTGTTGTTTCTCCTTCAGTATCGGCATCAGTTGCGATCACGACCTCTTCAATCCCCTGCGATTCGACCCGCTGAATCAATGACCCGATCTTTAAATCTTCCGGGCCACGTCCATCGGTCGGCGAAATGGCGCCCAGCAAAACATGATATAAGCCATGATAAGCCCCCGTGCGCTCGACCGCTAAAAGATCTTTGGGGTCTTCCACGACACATATGGTTTTTCGGTCTCGTGTCAAATCATTACAAATCGGGCACACCGGCGTATCGGTTAAATTATTACACACCCGGCAAAACATCAGATTATGCTTAAGCTGTAAAATGCTATCGCAAAGTTTCTGAGTGTCTTCTTTGGAATTATTCAGGATCCAAAAAACAATACGCTCAGAACTCCGCCGACCAAGACCCGGAAGCCGCATGAGCTGGGTGATTAAATTTTCGATCAGTTTGGGATAAGACATTTTAAGTTGACGAGTTCACGAGTTGGCGAGTTTACGAGTTCCTTAACTCGACAACTCGTAAACTCGCTAACTCGTTAAACTATTCTTTGTGCCACTTATTAACAACCTTGCCTTTAAACTCCTCCAATGTTTCTTCGACGATCGCCGATTCTTTCATTGAAGGCGCTTGATTTTCAACAATTCGAAACGCCAAGGAAATCGGCGCATGTAATTTTTCGATAAAAATATTTTCCAATAGACGTAAATTATCTTTTTGTTCCAGAGATTCTTTATAAAAAGAAGCGGTTGGCGGAAAACTAATCGTAAGCTTGTTCCCATCTAACTGATAGGGCAGCCCTTCCTGAAGATAGGTCGCAACCGACATCTTTTGGCGGCTGACCGCATAGGTAATCGCGTTCCACAACTGACGGATTTTTTCAAGGTCCGGGGCTTGCTTGGCCTTGATCGCTTCCTCAGCCATTTTCGCTTCGATCGTCAACATTTCGGTGCTCGGATTATCATGATCGGGCGTATGGGCGGAAATATCCACATAGCCTTTCTTGTTCGTTAAAACATCCAAGGGTGAAAATTTCTTGACGGGAGGATTTTTCTGTTCAGAAACAGAAGAAATATCTGATGTCTCCTTTTTTCCCGGATTCGCAGGGGAACTCGTCACGGGAGAACCTCCATGGACATTAAAAACCAACGTAATTTTCGCAAATGTCAGCTCCAAAGGGATACGCTGCGACTCAACAACCCGCGCCGTTTCTTGCGAAGAAATCAAAAGATCAATAATATTAAGGATTTCCTTAAGGGTAAACTTCTCGGATTGAGTCAGAAACATTTCCTTGATCGCAACCGGATATTCGACCAGGCTTCCCAGGGACTTGCCTCCGATTTTGATGATCATCAGATTTCGAAAATGCTCAATAAGTTCTCTCGCCAACTGCTTAATATCTTTCCCCTGATTAATGATCCGTTCAAATATCTCCAAGGCCGCGGCACAATTTTTAAGCGCCAAATGATCCACCAGTTGAAAGAGTGACTCGACCTCAACCAGACCCAGCATCGACACGACATCTTCGGTCTTAATACTTCTTTGCCCTAGCCCGCTCAGTTGATCCAGAATGCTTAACGAATCCCTAAGGCTGCCTTCGGCGGCCTTCGCAATCGCAAACAAAGCTTCTTTATCGACTTTTAATTTTTCCTTTACCGCGATTTCCTGTAAGGTGTCCAAGATGGCGTTTAAAGAAATCCTGCGAAAATCGAAACGCTGACAGCGCGAAATAATGGTGCTGGGAACTTTCTGCGGCTCGGTCGTGGCAAAAATAAATTTGACGTGTTCGGGCGGTTCTTCCAACGTTTTTAAAAGCGCGTTAAACGCTTCCATCGTGAGCATATGGACTTCATCCACGATATAAATCTTATATCGTCCGTAACTGGGGGCAAACTTGACATTTTCGCGCAAAGTGCGGATTTCATCAATCCCCCGATTCGAGGCCCCGTCGATTTCGATCACATCAAAACTGTTTCCTAAAGTAATTTCATGGCAGGCCGGACATTTTTCGCATGGTTTAAGCGTTGGTCCGGTTTGGCAATTCAGGGATTTCGCGAGAATCCGCGCGCAAGAGGTCTTTCCGACCCCACGGGGCCCGCAAAAAAGAAACGCATGAGCGATCCTTTTGGATTCAATGGACTTTTTGAGAAGATCGGTAATATGCGACTGACCAACGACTTCGTCAAAATAATTGGGGCGGTATTTCCGGGCTAAAACGACATACGACATAAGTTACAAAAACTTTTTTAAACTTATTAAATAAAAAAATAACGTTATCCTCGAACACGGTTGTATTCTATCACAAAAGATATCTTTTTCGAGAGATAATCCGGGAAATTTTCTAGGATAACCAGCATCAAAACAACTTTAAATAGACCCTGGCAAAAACCGGCGGGGTTAATGGTTCGACTTTCGCTCACCATCCTGAGCAACGTCGAAGGATTCCGGCATGCGATTTACGTCACTATCGTTTCCGTAAATCACGCCGTCATTAAAGGAATTCGATTTCTTGGTCGGTGATTTGAACTTCAGGATAGGAACCGATGAACAATAAGATCTTTTGGAAACATCCGTCGATATAACGCTGATCATTTCCAATCATGGCGACACCAAGGGTACTCACCTGCCACTTGTCCAGCCCATCCAATTCAGCGACAGACACATTAAAATTATTATGGATTTTATCCTTTATACTTTTTAATATCATGCGTTTATCTTTGAGGGACTGGGACGAGGGGATGAAAAGCCTTACGGACATAAGACCTATGTGGCGAGTATAATCCGGGATCATCTTGTTAAATTATTTGCGGTCGAAAAACGGATTTTTTGACGTGGCGCTTAACGGAATTGCATAAACAATTTTTACATCCTCCCCCAAAAGTCCCATTTCAAGAACAGCGATCCCAACGGAATACATAATGCGGTTGTCAACGCGGTTGTCCATTGCAACGCTCACGGCCGAACCTACGGCGATCCCTAAATCTCCCGTATTAAACGCGCAAGGGACATCGGGGTATTGATTCTTTTCCTCACAATTCTTGAAACCGCAAAATCCACATTTTTTAAGTCCTATGGATTTGATTTTCGTTCCCAGAAGGACCATGACAGGGGCTGATAAGATATTTTCCGCATCGCGGATAAAACCCGGGACATCAAGCCGCTCACCGAGTTTCCTTAATTCCCCTGAGATCTTTTTAATTTCATCCCCTTCGACCACCATTAAAACAAGATGATCAACTCCGCGGCCTTTGGGGGCCGTGCGCGCGGCCAATAACATCTTTTGCGCGATTTGCTTAAGGGTTTCATGACGAACGTTTTCTTCGTACATCATCGGTAAAATCTCCTTTATGAAGCTCAAATTCCAACGGCATTTTATCACAACAAAAGCTAAAATCCATCAAAATGCTTGGGCCTTAGGTCGGTATTTAATGACCCTGACTTTTTCAAGGGTTATAAGCCCCTCGGTCACGACCTCATCAAGAAATGGCAATAATTTATTAAGATTCTCTTCGGTATCAACCAGTTCAATCACAACCGGAAGATCTTCAGAAAGACGCAGAAGTTTAGCCGAATGCATACGGCTATCCGCACCGAATCCCATAATGCCACGGACGACAGTCGCTCCCGCTAAATTTAATTCTCTTGCCCTTAAAACAATCTGTTCATAAAGCGCCTTGCCATCATAATGATCTGATTCACCAATAAATATTCTCATCAGCATTCCTTCTTCAGGTAATTTCATCTTCAGAAACCTCCTTTAATCGAACAAGTTGATCAAAGACCTTGAAATAAAGAACCCTAAAAAAACAAGTAGGATGGCTAAAAAATTGGAAAGGATGATATTGACTAACGCGATTTTGTATTCACCATCGCGCAGGAGATGGAAACTTTCAAGGCTGAATGTTGAAAACGTTGTGTATCCACCCAGGATACCGATAAAAACAAATAGTCTCATATTGGGGGAAATGGCAAACCGGTCAACCAGTCCCCATAAAAAACCGATCAGAAAAGAACCGGTTGTGTTAACCACAAAAGTACTGACAGGAAAAACTCCACTGGAAAAACGATAATCGAGACTTCCTATTAAATAGCGCAAGAGCGTCCCAATCGCTCCACCCAAACCAATAATAAAAAACCTCAACATAAACGATACCTCCTTCTTTTAAGATAGGAGTTATCAGCCGATATTGAGGCGGTTAATGGCGAACCCCATCGCCCACTTCTTTTAAAATTTTAAACCTTGATTATCTTTCTTTCATCCATTTCAAGCAATGGTAAAAACTAGCGAACGCATTTACACCCGAACCCGAGAAGGCTAGAATCTCGCCCCTCTGGTTCGATTGGATGTCAATGGCGGGTAGTCGTTGACGATAGGCGAACCCTACAACCCCTTGAAATACCGCTAC
>CAZAPN010000140.1:0-4913 GCA_964487145.1 uncultured Planctomycetales bacterium
AGAAATTTAGTCTCGGAAAAGATATCTGCGATCTTTTCCCCCCGGGGGTCGTGTCAACGATTGTTAAAATTCTTAAATTTGCCCAAAACACGAACGATGATGCCATCGCGACCGGTTTCCTTTATAAAACGGTAGGTAACAAGCTTGCTGGTTTGGCGAATCTTTCCGTTACTCTCGATCCGTATTTCAAAATCCATGGAGAAAAAATCAATGTGGTTATCGATTATGGTGTCCCGGGGCGCATGAGCGGAACGATGCCACTCACCTTTACTTCTTCGGACGACACCAAAACGATTGATATCCCCATTCCGCTTTTCACCTCGAACGGAGAAAAACTTCAAGTGAAGGTAAAGAGCGTCGCTTATGAATTCAAAATTTTTCAGTGCGCAAATATGAAATTGAAAATGTCTGTTGTGACACTTCGCGACCAAGATATGTTTGCTCCCAAGCTTGTGGATTTCACCGAGGCCAAGCAGGAACCTTCGACGGACAATATCGTCGAAATTCCGGTGATCGTATCAGCTTCGACCTCTCCGATTTTGGATTACAATATCGGCAAAGGATGCACCTCGGCCAATGCCCGATGGGCGAGCCCGGCGGTTCCCCTCAAAGGGACCGTAACCGTTTACGATGGCGCAAGCACGACGCCATTTAAAACTGTGTCTGAGAATGTTTTTGGAATTTCCCATGGCCTTTTGGTTTCAGGGTTAAACCCTTCGACGACCTATCGTTTTCATCTTTCCTGCGTCGATGAAAACGGCGCGACTTATACCGTGGATGAATTGACGGCCATGACCAAAGAAACGTGTAATCCGCCTTCAACGAATGTTTCAACGACTTTGAATGATGGGACTGTGACGCTCACCTACCCTCAGGTCAGCTCAACACCAGATTCGCTCACATTAAGCTGGGTCACCAATGTTCTCTCGTCAACAGATGCGCAGATCAGTTTGACGCCTGATTTTGGGACCTATGTCCATGCCTCTAAAAAACAAAACGGCACAACAGCGGTGGGATATTTTGACAGTGAAATAGGAGATCGGATTTCCGAAAAAGATCATTCGATCGTTTTTACGGGATTGTCACCCGAAACAACCTATCATTATCAGATGATTTCTTATGTTCACAGTTCTACAGGCTCGCTCAGGACGACATTAAGGAATTTTGGGTCTTTCGCCACTCAACCCATTCTGCGACCGAAATTGCAGATCAAGGCCATGCTTTCTCCGACAGAATACGGCTCTTCGGCCAACATCGATTTTAGCGGGACGGTCATCGGAATAAGAAAATCCGGACAAAGTACGGTTTTTAAAACCGTGACAACTGACAAATTGGGACAAGCTTCCAATATCTCTTTAGAGTCCGGAACGACCTATGAGCTTTCCGTTAAAAATCATGTCGCCTTTAATGATATGACAGAACAGCTGGTCATTCCGGCAGGCTCAACGCTGTCTTACTCGATAAATTTATTATTAAAGAAAAGGACTTCCCCAGGCGGGAATATTTCTGACATCTATGGGAATCCAATCGCGTCTGCGTCCGTTACGATCACAAGCCCCAATGCTTTTCAAACGACAACAGATGCAAAGGGCCATTATACGTTTGATAAAATTAATACACCCGGCAATGTGAGTATAAAGATTTCCAAAGGCGGTTATCTGGATAAAAATATCTCGGGGACCGTCACAGGTTATGGTATCTTTTTCGCCCCGAATAGTGTATTAGACAGTACTACGGCCACCGTGAATTTTGAGGTCAAAAAAGGAGGCACATCGTTATCAGGCGCTCTGATTACAATTTCCCAATATGGTTCAGGCATGACAGACAGTAATGGAAAATATGTTTTCAAGCCCGTCTTCCCAAGTACTCTGGCATCCGATGGGATTCTTAACTTGGATGTCGAAGTCAAACCGCAAACTTCGACGGGCCTTGTGACCATGACGGACAGTCTCACGTTGACTCGAGGAATCATTGTGGATAAGTTGATTCAATATCCGCCGGATACCCAAGCTCCTTTTATTAGCGACATCGTTTTTCAAAAGGCAGGGGATAATCAAATCAACGTGAGTTTCACAACCGACGAAGACGCTGTTCATAGTGCCCAATTGAAAAGCCCCACGGGCGCTTTGATCTTGGAGCTTCCTTGGACAACCAGTTATACGAAGAATCATTCGCTGGCGTTTGTGAAAAGTGGGGGGCTTGGTGGACTCTATAAAATCAATGTGAGAGCGAAGGATCGAGACAACAACACAGGCGAAAGTGGTCTTAAGAATTTTCTTTTTTATATCCCCAATCTAACTGTTTCAAGTCTTGAAGAAAATTCTGTTCAATTGAGCTGGCCGACTTATCCTGACAGCGATTTCGGACGTTACGAAATTAAACTCGTCGATAAGAAAAATAATCTGCAGAAGGCCTTGGAACAGATTACAGCGAAGAATACTGGGGCGCGAACGTATAACGATTTAACGCCTGAGACGGATTACCAGGCGACTTTTCAAATCTTTTCTGCGACAGGGCAGTCTTTAATTGATCCCTATTTGGTTGATTTTAAGACACCGTCTGCTCGGCCTAAAATAACCAATTTAAAGGTAGAGCCCAAAAAAGCGGCCAGGGATGAGAAAATTCTCATTACCGCTGATGTGAGTGGTGTGGATTCTAATGTGAGTAAGATTAAATTGTATCGTCGAGACAACAAACAGGTTCTTTATGAAGGAAATTATTCGGCCCTTACGGTTAGCTTTAGCCAGCAAATTAGTTTCGCTACGGCCGGAAAGTATGAGATTGGTTTTGCTATTACTAACGCAAAGAGCCGGTCGACAGAGGACACTCTTTCTGTTGAGATCACAACGGCCCAAGCACCGCAAAATGTTGACACAACTGCTCCGCGCATCGATTTTGGGGAAGTCTCTTCCCCAATCGTCGTTAACAAACAGCTGATTTTAAAAATCCTTTATTTGAATAGCATGGAAATTAATCAGGATTTAACCGTGACGGCAGAGTGGGGTGATGGCCAGAAAAGCCAGGGGAGTATTCGAGCCGCGACACTTCAGGCTCAGGCAAAAGAAGTCCCGGGGGTTAATCTTTCTCATCGTTATACAAAAGTCGGGGATTATACGATATCTGTTCAGGCGACATCTAAAGTTTCAAAAGTTACATCAGAGAAAGTGATTAAGACGATCAAGGTCGAGGCTGTTACGTCTCAAGCGACTTCTTCGGAGTCTACAGGAATTACCACAACCACCACCATTGAAACGAGCCAGCCAGCTGTGGAAGAAACCGTTAAGCCAACGGACCCGTTATTAACACAGAAACCTTCGGTTCTTGTTGACCTCGAGCAAAGAGAAAAAGTTTTGCCTTCTAAGACACTCGGCGGTGCGATTCAAGATAATCTTAAACCCGATGTTGCTTTGCGCAATATCGTGCTTGCGACGAAAGCCACGGCGGGTGTCATCGTGGCCGTCAAAGTCAATTTGGAAAATCTTTCAGCGGAGCCTATGGAAAAGTGTCAGGTGATTCTGAAAAGCGAAGATGGCTTGGAAGAGAAAAACGAAATTTCGTTTCGGCCGAATGCAAAAAAGTTTCTAGAATTCAAATGGACGCCGCAAAAAGAAGGACCTCAGGTTCTTGTTGCGAATGTCACATGCAAAGAAGATGTGAATTCGGCCAATGATAAAATAGAAAAGAAAGTTCAGGTGAACCCTAAAGCGCAAGAGGCTCTCAAAAAGTAGATAGTTTAGTTTTAGAGTCTTTTTAAGAAATATTAAAAAGGGAGGGAAAAAATGAAAAGACTTATTTTTACAGGCATCGCGATTGTTGTGGCAGGAATGGTTTTGATTTCTTTTTCGTCATGTTCTAAGGCGGAAGAGAAAAAAGAAGGCAAAGCCGCCGTGGAACAGATTTTGAGCGATTATAAAAAAGGGGTGAAGAAAAATCCTAAAAACGCTCTTTCATCATTGCAGGATGTTGTTAATAAAATTGATAAAGTGAATTCAGGGATTAAGGTCCCGGGGAATTTAATGGATTGTCCGGATAAATATTTTGATCGGACAGAAAACATTGATTGTCCCAAGACACCTTATTGTTCTTATTATCAAACTGTTAAAAATGGTCAGGCGACTGTCCATAATCTTGAGTTTACGAGTGAATGTGCCGTCTGCCGGAATCATAAAAAGAAGGGTGCCGAATTCCATAGAAACGGTGACATCATCTATATTCATTTAGGGTATCAGAAGGGGAAGTGTTACCAAGGGATGTATAAGGGGCAATAAATTTTGACAAACTGGATAAGCCGTCTAGAAGGAGAAAAAAGGGGGGACTGTTTCCTTCTCTATTGTTGCTTTTGCTTTGCTTGCTTGCCCTTTGTTTGAGTGAGGCGATAGCGCTTCATCGGTTTACAAGAATCATCCAAAAGGAAGGAGAAAGATGAAAAGATTTATTTTTATAAGTATTGTGGTTGTTATGGGAGGAATCATTTTTATTTTTTTCCCGTCTTGTTCCAAGGCGAACGAAAAGAAAGCAAGCAAGGCTACCGTGGAAGCTCTCGCCGGAAATGCTAAAAAAGATCCAGACCATAGAACCACGGCAAAACTTTCTTCGGTCAAGGATGTCGTGTATAAGGTGGATAAAATTAATTCCGGGATCAAAGTCCCTAGCGATTTGCAGGATTGTCCGGACAAATATTTTGCGAAGAATGCTGATTTTACCTGTTCCAAACAAGAATATTGTTCCTATTATAAAGCCGTTAAAGGCAAGCAAACAACATATCACAATCTCGAATTTACGAATGAGTGCAGCTTATGCAAGTATCACAAAAAGATTGGAACTATATTTTACAAAGCTGACAAGATGGTTTATACGCATTTGGGGTATCAGAAGGGGAAGTGTTACCAAGGGATGTATAAGGGGCAGTAGAT
>CAZAPN010000141.1:0-4881 GCA_964487145.1 uncultured Planctomycetales bacterium
CTTCGGTAAAAATGGCGATATCCGAATGTGCGGCAACATATGCGGTAAAAGCGATAAATGTTTTGATCCTGATGAATATAAAAATTTCATTGTTAGACTTATCCTTTCGCTAATTTCAAAACGACATCATAACGTGAAAACGATGTTTTTTTCCCGGGGATGTCCTGCAAGAGAATTCGGCACTTCAAATTCTTTCTTTTGGCATAATCACAAAAAAAAGTTGTCGATATTTTTAATTTACTTAAATTGTGGGACAATTTTGCGGGCCATTTCAGTGTCTTTGATAAAGGATATCCAGGGGCTGAACTTATTTTCTTTCTCAACTCCTCCTGTGGATAAAGGACATCCCCGATAAAAATCATTCCGTTAGGTTTCATCAGGCGGACAAATTCATCGAGAACCTTTCGCACATGGCTTATTCCGCTGAAATAATGAAAAACACTATAACACAGTAACCGGTCGAAACTTTTTTTCTCAAACGGCAAATGCGCGGCATCACACACAAGACATGTCTCACGGGGATTCATCTGTCGGGCCACACGAATCATCGATTCCGAGATATCCGTCAAAATAATTTGTTTGACGCGACGTTGATATGCTTGCGAAAATAAACCGACCCCTCCTCCCACATCTAATAAGCGCATCGTTTTCGTGACAGGAAACTTTTCAAGGACATCTCGTCGAATCTGTTTCATGACCGAAAGGCTCAATGGCTTGCCGTCCTCATAATAGGCCATTTTCATGCGCACATCTTTATAATGTTTGGCGCATTCATCAAACCATTGGGACCAAGATTTAATCGGATAGTTCATAAATAGGTTGTGAGTTGGCAAGTTTACGAGTTAAACGAGTTGTCGAGTTTGATTATTTCTTACGGGGCATTCTAGCAAACTCGCACAACTCGTAAACTCGATTAACTCGTCAACTCCGTTTTACATTCACATAAATTTCTGTCGCTATTTCCGGGAGTCGCTTTCCTACTATCCACAAACCTTCCAACATCTGAGGTGTTAAAGTCGATTTCATTTTCGCCATTTGAGTATGCGAGAAAGGTTTCAAAAAATGCCCTCCTTCGTCCACGATCTTCAAATGACATTTTTTTATGATTCGATGCAAAGATTCCTTGTCAAAAACATGATACTGCATCAATTTTCGATTCCGGACACTCGGTTCATCTAAACGCCGGACCATGCCCATCGCCAAACCCAACTGCCGATGCAAGGAATTGGCATTAGGAACATTGATATGCAGCAGGGTTTTTTGATCCATCAAGGCCTTAACTTTATTGAGAAAATAATCTGGATGACGAATTTCATTTAACATGCCCGAACAAATAATGATATCGAAAGCCTTCGGATGAATCACTTGAATGGAATTGATGGATTTTTCAAGAAAACCTTGGATAACATCAAGTTTGACTTGCTTACATTGACCATATGTTTTTAAAGCTTTCCTGGCAAATTCTTGGCAAGGCTCGACAATAACCCAGTGTTTCAAGACGAGCCCGCCCCCGATAACCTTGGGAAACAATAAATCAGGTCCGCAGCCAAGCTCCAAGACGGTTTGAGGGCGATATTTTTTTAGGAACTCCAAAACCATCTTCTGGCGAAACTGAACGAGGACCGACTCAAAATCAGAATCGCTCAAATAGGCTTTCACATAAAATTTTGTGTGGTGGTAGGTCTCCATAAAGTATCCTTTGTCGCAAACGCATTATAACACTGAATAAAAAATCCCCAGCGGATTATCGAAAACGAAAACGCCCCAGATAATACTCGCAAAACGGTTTCAGATCAGTAATGAGATAACGTGGCCTGGGAATCCGCTCGTGAAGTTCTCCCAGAAATTTGTACGATTTTGACTTGCCTAAATTTGCAAATATTTCAATTTTCTGAGGGAACGACTTGATCAACTCCAGGTGCCTGGCCCCATTATAGATAAATGGCTGGTTCGAGGATAAACAAAAAGTACCATACAACCGAACATAATCAAAGGTGTAAGCTAACGTCGCCAACGTCACGCGATGTTCATCGGACCACATCAAAAAAATACCCCCGGGACTTAAATGGTCTTTGACTAAAGCCAAGAATTCTTGCGAATAAAGATTGTTACTATACGCCGAGGTTGTTCTCAAGGCATCGACCATCACAACATCAAATTCGTCCTGATGGCGGAGAAGAAACCGCCGGCCATCATCAAAAATAAGATTTATGCGAGGGTCGGACAGCATCTCATCGATCTCAGGGAGTTTACGTAAATTCTTAATCAGGGTTCGATTTAATTCAACAAGCGTGATCGATTGAACATCCTTCGATTTTAAAACCGTTTCACAGGTCGCACCCGTACCATATCCAATAATCAATACATTTTTCACCTCTTTAGAAAAACTTAAAGCCTCCATCGCTTGAAAAATAAACGGATCTCCCGGACGCCCGCCATGAGAAGTCCCATGGATATAATTATAAACGATCTCTCCCCTCTGGAATGTTCCGACAACCCCTTCAACCCCTTCTTCTAAGTAAGCTTGGGCCGTTGCCTTATCGGGAACCACATGCATCATCGAATAAAGGTTTCCTTTCTTGGGAAAAAATAAAATTGAGGTCAGCAAAACACCAAGGACAATGAATAATTTTAAGACCAAAAATGGACTTCGCTTCTTAAATTTTATGCCGAACAACCCGAAAAGAATTCCCAAAGATAACAAAACGCACAGAGTGTTTTCTGTTCCCCAAAATGGTAAAAAGAAAAATCCCGTAAAAATTCCTCCTAGGATATTTCCCACAATGTTAAAAAAATAGACCTTGCCGATTGTGCTGCCTTCCCGATGGTTCTCTTTCACCGCCAAAGACGAAACGAGAGGAAAGCTGGCTCCCATGAAAAAAGTAGGGATAAAGAAAAAGAACAATGGCCACAAAAAAACATCAAACACAACAAAGAAAAAAAGAAATGATGTCGGAAATGTCAAGCTCCGCAGCCCCGCGAAATTAATCACCAAGGGATGCAAATCCTGACGAAAAGATGCTTCTGTCAAGACGGCGAAAGGGGTCGAAAGAGTTCGATAATAATAAAGGCAAAAAATCACCGCCACATACAACCCGATGAGAAACTGGAACTTAAAAAATAAACTTCGTTTATTTATCATGGGATGCCGTCTCAGAAATGAATTGATCCATAAGCTTCCCAAAGCAATGCCCAATAAATAAATCGACAAGGCACTGCTAAAGCCATACGGGGAATCTTTTGTCAAAAATCCCGTGACCCGAAACCAGACAATTTCATAGGCAATCGCGATGAACCCTGTGAGAAAAACCAAAAAATAAACCCACTGACCTAAAAGATATTCCGAAGGGGGTTTGGTCCCTTGATTTAAATTCGTACCTCCATCCATTGGTGACTCGGCAAATCTTAAAGCAACAAAGATGAGAATGGCGAGCAGAAAATTCACAAAAACAGCAAAATAAATTGCACCATCTAAACCGAAAAACGTAACCAAAAGATAACTCGCCAGGACGGAACCAACGGCCGCCCCTAATGTATTGATGAAATAAAGAAAACTCACTGTTTCAAGAAAATTTTTAACAACTTGGTTAAAAATCTTTGTGAGAATCGGCAGTGTCATTCCCATCAACACCGTGGGAACCAAGAGGAACAGCGTCATATAAAAAAAACTAAGAACGTAGCTTGCGCCCGCGGTATGACGCCCCAAAAAGGTGAGAAAATAAATGCTGATTAGACCAAAAATCCCAATAAATAATTCCACCCAGAAGTATAATTTGATTTTTTGCTGGACACGCTCGGCCAGCGATCCACCCAGAAGCGCTCCAAATCCTAACCCGGCCATATAAACACTGACAATTAAAGTGAAAGAAATCGCGCCAACTCCATAATAAACTGTCAGCAAACGCTGCCAGGCGACTTGATAAATTAAAGCGGCCAAACCGGACAAAAAGAAAACAATAGATAGGATTGTTATGAGTGGTTTACGCATTTTATATTAATCTAAATATTTAATATAGTTAGATTACTCTGACAAGTCAACACTAACCTTGAATAAACTAAAGGATGATTTTCAGCGGGGCGTCAGGAAAAAATTTTCGGATTTCTTCCTGGGATACTTCGCGATATTGGCCCGGTTCTAGGGTCCCCAGATTTAATCCACCAAACGAAATTCTTTTCAAACGGCGGACCTCATGACCCAAGGCTAAAATCATACGGCGTATTTCGCGATTTTTCCCCTCGATCAGTTTAATAAGGAGATGTGACTCTTTAAAACTTGCTTTTTGAAGGATCACATCCTTAGCGCTTAAGAGCTGCCCCTTATCTTCAATTCCTTGCTTTAATTGTTTGACATCTTCAGCCGTTATGAGGCCCAAAACCGTAACAAGATAGGTCCGCACAATCTTGTTGTTCGGATCAATCAGCCAATTGCCCAGCTGATTGTCATTTGTAAAAAGCAAGAGGCCTGAAGTCGCCATATCTAAACGTCCGACAGGATTTAATGGGGTTTGGATATCCTTTAAGAAACTATAAACGGTAGGCCGGCCCTTTTCATCTGATCGTGTTGTGACAAACCCGCGGGGTTTATAAAAAAGAATTGTTCGGGGCAACGATTTCGATAATGATTTCCCATCAAGGGTTAAAAAAATCTTTTCCGGGATAACGGGGGTCAATGGATTCTTTTCGATTTTATGATTAACAGAAATCCGGCCCGAGAGAATCCACTCTCGCGCCTGAGAGCGAGAAGCTATTCCTAATTTGGAAAGGGCGCGTTCCAAAGGAACGCGCCCCATTTGGTTTCTGTTAATAGTGTTGAATTTTTTCAAATTCGTAAAACCAAAACAAACCAACGAGGGTTGTTTAAGGTTGCCGGTTTTTCTACAC
>CAZAPN010000142.1:0-4814 GCA_964487145.1 uncultured Planctomycetales bacterium
CGAAACTGCACCCTCAACCGGTCCGAGTAACTGTAAAATTTTTGCGTTACTACTTGCGTTTCCTATGTATTCATTTTTGCTTTCATACAATTCTTTTACTACATCTCTTCTGTTTCCAGCGTTTAAAGGATATGCCCTGTTTCTTGCGACAAATAAAATGCCGGAAACAACCATTCCCGCCAGAATACAAATTACCACTATTACACTTATCTTTCTTTTATTGTTTTTTAAGGGTTTCTTAACTCGATTTGGAAATTTAAACTCGTTGCGATTTGGCTCCATTTGTTGACAAGGTTACTTTGTTTTGCGTTCATAGTCACTTCAATTATTTTAGGAGTCGTACTTTGCCGACGAAATTGTAATGTTTCAATATTTTGGGCGATGATTTTCGTGGTGGCTCCCGTGATACGAATGAGTTGGACGGGATTTGTTCCGGACAAAAGATATTGGGTGTTATCCGTGGACCAGTTGATTGTGCCGCTTGTAACGCCAGTGATTTTCTTAAACGTGATCGAATTATACCAGGTCCCGTCCGCCGGGACCGTGAAGACAACAGAAGAACCCGATAAAATTAAATCATTGGTGATCCAGTCTCGGGCTTTCCTGAGTTCCTCCCCTTGCTGCGCTTTGATGCTGTTGGCTCTCCAGGCTTCAAAACTTGCGGTTAAAATAAACAAACACCCTCCCATTAATAACCCGAAGATGAGGATGGTGATCATCGTTTCAGATAGTGTAAATCCTTTACGAGAATTTCGAGGTAAATGCATTTTTGAAAAGCGATCGATAGGAACTTTTTTCATGAGTTACCGTTTTGCAATCATGCTGATAATGGTTAAAGGAGAACTGATGCGCGTATTGCCGTCAGCATCGGTTTCAAACCCCGAGTCGAGCGCACCATTTAATGCTTTTGTCGGGTCTGTCCCGCCGTTATCCTCGCCGATAATTCGTCCGTCTTTGTTTCGCCAACAGACGACAATTTCAACCTGCAGAAGATTGGCCGTAACTCCTGGATCCACGTCCGTTATGGTAATGACCCCCATCCCCTCCACTCCGTCCGTTGCTTTCGTTAAAGCGAAAATATTTTTCGGCGGTGTCCCTGCGGGGGCATAATCCATTGTGATCGTTTCAAAATTATGATTTCGGATTTCTTCCATTTTTCCTTGGGCTTTGGTGATCGCATAACTCATGTTGCCGGACAGTTCCGTTAATGTGGAGGAATAAACATAAGATCGGAGAAGATTGACAATAACGATAGTAATAATGCCGATCGTGACCATGACCTCAACCAAGGTGAATGCTTTTTTAGAATGCCCCTTCATTTTTGACCTTCCTTTTCTTGGCTTTCGACCGGAGTAAACCGTTCTTCTTTGGTGAGGGTTCCAAAAACATCATAGGTTTTTTGCATGATAAGTTCCCCGGCGCTATTATAAGCTCGCTTATATCCCTTCGGCAAAGCTTTGGTGAGGTTCCATTCGTAGCGTAACGTCCCGTCATCGTAATAAATTTTCCCGATCCCCACCTCTGGTTCGTTCGGAAGATTGAGCGCGTCTTGAAAGTCTTGTTCGATATATAATTTCCCTGTATTAAAATACTCTTTGCTTTTCAGGAGTTTCCCGTCTTTATAAATCATTTCTTTCATGAGAGATCCATTATCAAAATACAGTTTTGTCGTTCCCGTCTTTTGACCATTTTCATAGTATTCTTCACCCGAGGATTGATGATAAGGATCGATGATTTGAATTTTTCCATCTGGAATCTTCCCCGTTTGTTCAAGAATTTCACCGTTGACGATTTTTTGCTTGGCAATTTCTTTGCCGTCGCAGAAAAACAGACTTTCCTCATAATCATTCCCAGGGATAATGAAGTTTTTTCGGGTGATGGTCATACAGCCCCCCCCTGTAGATGTCACATCATTTTGTATTGTTGACGGCACCGTCAATTTTTGGGGGATTTCAATTTCGGGAGTTTTTCTTATAGATGGGGATTCTTGCGTAATTTGAGAATTCAGTGGGCCCTTGACCGTGTTCATGATCAATGAGTTGATCACGAAAAGGGCGATAATCGAAACGATTAAAAGGACGATATATTTTTTATTCATAGACTTTTTTAAAAGACAAACCCATTTTATCATAAAAGCCTATTTATGGATGGACTAAGTTAAAAAAAGTATAATTGAGGACGCGTGTGATGGAATCTGTTTTGACGTGTAACGAGTTCGAGAGACCTTGGATGACCGTGGTTTTAACTGAGTTCTTTGAGGACCTGATTCAGTTCTTTGAGTTTTGTGTTCAGCTCGGCTAACCGATTTTTTTCTTTTTCGACAACGTCCTTTGGGGCTTTTTTGAGGAAATCTTTATTTTTGAGGCGTTGGGCCAAAGATGAGGCTCCGCGTGTCACTTCTTCTGCTTGTTTTTGGATCCGTTGTTTTTCTTTATCGACATCAATGATCCCGGCCAGGGGGATGAAAAATTTGATCGATTCCACAACTCCAGCGACGGAATCTTTAGGCTTTGTGATTTGTGTTCCGATGGAGAGATTGTTCAGCTTTCCTAGCACGATGATATTTTGTTCGTTCGCCCGAACAAGCTGCTCTTTGTCTTTCGTCGGACAGCTTAAAAGACAGTCGATTTTCTTGGCCTGATCAATATTCCAATGGGTGCGGACATTACGGACCGAAGAAACGATTTCAATTAAAATTCCCATGTCTTTTTCGGCATCTTTGTCCACAAACTGTTTGGAGAATTTTGGCCAATGGACTTTGGTTAATGAAGAATCTTGGGGATGCAAAATATGCCAAATTTCTTCGGTCACAAAAGGCATGAACGGATGCAACATCAGGATCGATTGTTTAAGGACGAATAGGACAATTTGTTGAATGGTGGAATCTGAGAATTTATCTTTGATGATTTCCAAATACCAATCACAAAAATTTTTCCAGAAGAAGTCATAGATGAGCGTTTCAGCTTCAGAAAAACGATATTTTTCCAAGGCGGAACTCAAATCTTCGCGTGTTTTATATAATCGGGAAAGAATCCAACGGGACGGCAAATCGAGTGTCCCTCCTTTTTTGAGAGCGGAAAAGTCGAAAGCTGTCGGTGCGTCTGGAATATTCAAAAGGATCAGACGTGTTGCGTTCCAGATTTTATTGGCAAAGTTACGCCCGATTTCAAATTTTTCTTTTGAGATATAAAGGTCTTGTCCGGAATTGATGATCAAACTGAATCGCAACGCGTCAGCACCGTATTCATTAATGATTTCGAGTGGATCGATGGTGTTCCCCAGGGACTTGGACATTTTTCTGCCTTTGGCGTCTCGGACTGTGCCATGGATGATGACATCCGAGAATGGAATTTTTCCAGTGAACTCAAGGCCAGCCATAATCATTCTGGCCACCCAAAAAAAGATAATTTCAGATGCCGTCGATAAAACAGTTGTCGGATAGAAATAGTTGAGATCTTCACTTTTTTTCGGCCAATAAAATGTGGCAAACGGCCAAAGCCAGGAAGAAAACCAGGTGTCCAAGACATCGTTATCCTGAGAGATATTTTTTGAATGGCAATGAGGACATTCCGTTGGAGGTTCCAACGCCACGATGGGGTCTTCTCTTTTTTCGCAGTCGCGGCAATACCAGACCGGAATCCGATGCCCCCACCAGATTTGACGCGAGATGCACCAGTCTCGGATGTTTTCCATCCAATTGAGATAAACCTTGGTCCATCGGTTAGGTAAGAATTTTACCTCCCCCTTTTTTACCACCTCGACTGCCTTTTTCGCCAGAGGTTTCATTCGAACAAACCATTGGCGGGATAAATAGGGTTCAACCACCGTATGGCACCGATAGCAGTGCCCCACCGCGTGAGCGTGTGTTTCTATTTTTTCAAGTTGGTTTTCAGTTTTCAATGCTTCTAAAACCGCTTGCCGTGCCTTAAAACGGTCCATATCCTTAAATTGTTTCGCGTTTTCGTTCATTCGTCCATCAGGATACATAATGTTAATGAAGGCAAGATTGTGTCTTTTTCCCATGTCAAAGTCGTTGGGATCATGGGCTGGCGTGACCTTGACAGCCCCTGTCCCGAATTTGGGATCGACATAATTATCCCCAATGATTTTGATTTCCCGGTTCATTAAAGGAAGGATGAGGGTTCGCCCAATTATTTTTTTATAACGTTTATCTTTGGGGTTAACCGCAACAGCCGTATCTCCCAGCATAGTTTCAGGGCGTGTGGTTGCGACCAAAATAAATTCGTCAGGATTCTCTTTAAACGGATAGCGGATATAATACAGAGAGCCCTGTTTATCCTCATGTTCGGCTTCTTCGTCGGATAATGCCGTTTGACAGCGTGGACACCAGTTGATGATGTATTGTCCTTGGTAAATCAAATCTTTTTTATAAAGTTCGATGAAAACATGTTTGACCACGTCACTGTAATGTTCATCCATGGTAAAACGCGTGCGCGACCAGTCACAGGATGCTCCCAGTTTTTTCAATTGATGGATGATGGTATCGCCGTATTGTTGTTTCCACTGCCAGAGACGCTTTAGGAATTCCTCCCGTCCCAAATCTTGGCGTTTGAGGCCTTCTTTGGCGATTTGTTTTTCGACGACATTTTGGGTCGCGATTCCAGCGTGGTCGGTCCCGGGCATCCAAAGGGCAACATATCCTTGCATGCGTTTATAACGCACCATGATATCCTGAAGCGTGCAATTGAGGGCATGCCCCATGTGAAGAATGCCGGTCACATTTGGCGGGGGGATAACAACAGAGAATGGTTTCTTATCAGGAGAAACTTCAGCGTGAAAGATGTTTTGTTCTT
>CAZAPN010000143.1:0-4804 GCA_964487145.1 uncultured Planctomycetales bacterium
ATGGTTTTTCGGCAGAGACTTGCGGGATTTTAAACGCGATTAACCGCCAGTCACCGGATATTTCGCAAGGGGTTGATGCCGGCGGAGCCGGTGATCAGGGAATTATGATCGGCTATGCCTGCGATGAGACTCCAGAATTTATGCCTCTTCCGATTATGTTGGCCCATCGGCTTGTGCAAAAAGTTGAGGAAGTTCGCAAATCCAAAACCCTCGATTATTTAGGGCCTGATTGCAAAAGTCAAGTGACCGTGGAATATGACGGTGACAAAGCTTTGCGTGTGGATGCGGTTGTTCTCGCTTGTCAGCATACGGAAGATATTTTGGATAAAACGGGAAAAAAGATTACGGACAAAGCCCGTCAAGAAATCATCGATACGATTGCCAAACCCATTTTAGGTAAGTTGATTGATAAAAAAACCCAATTTTTTGTTAATCAAACGGGAAAATTTGTTGTCGGAGGACCGCAATCCGATACAGGAGTCACGGGACGCAAGATCATTGTGGATACCTATGGTGGAGTTGTGTCTCACGGTGGCGGAGCCTTTTCAGGGAAAGATCCGACCAAGGTTGACCGTTCAGCGACTTATATGGCCCGATATGTTGCTAAAAATATCGTTGCCGCTGGCCTGGCTAAAAAATGCTGGATTCAATTCGGATATTGCATCGGAAAAGCTGAGCCTGTGAGTGTTATGGTTGATACTTTCGGTACAGGAAAAGTTTCTGAACAAAAATTGGTTGAATTGGTCCGCAAGCATTTTGATTTGACACCCCGGGGGATTATTAAGCATTTGGATTTGTTGAAGCCGATTTATCGCAAGACAGCGGCTTATGGTCATTTTGGCCGTGAAGGCTTCAGCTGGGAGAAGACCGATAAGGCTGCCGATTTACGAAAGGATGCTAAATAGATGAACTACGACGTCAAAGATATTTCCTTTTCTTCGAAGGGTAAGTTACGCATCGAATGGGCCAGAAAGGACATGCCCGTTCTTTGCCTCATCGAAGAACGTTTTCAGAAAGAAAAGCCTTTAAAAGGCCTCACGATTTCCTGTTGTCTTCATGTCACCACGGAAACCGGGAATCTCGTCCGTGTTTTGAAAGCCGGCGGGGCCAATGTGTTTTTGTGCGCTTCAAATCCGCTTTCAACTCAGGATGACGTCGCAGCTTCATTGGTGAAAGATTATGGAATCCCCACTTTTGCCATTAAAGGGGAAGACAGAAAGACGTATTATAGTCATTTGAATTCTGTTTTAGATGCGAAACCGAATTTGACGATGGATGATGGGGCGGATCTGGTTTCGGTTGTTCATCAGGAACGCCGGGATTTAACAAAGAATCTTTTTGCCGGGACCGAAGAAACAACGACCGGCGTTATCCGTTTGAAAAGTCTTGAGCAAAAAGGATTATTGCTTTATCCGATCGTGGCCGTGAATGATGCCATGACGAAACATTTTTTTGATAATCGTTATGGAACCGGTCAATCGACCGTGGATGGCGTTCAGCGGGCGACCAATCGTCTTATTGCCGGATCAAACTTTGTAGTCTGCGGCTATGGTTGGTGCGGACGTGGACTTGCCATGCGTGCGGAAGGGATGGGAGCAAAAGTCATTGTGACCGAAGTTGATCCTTTGAAGGCCTTGGAAGCGACCATGGACGGTTATCAGGTCATGCCGATCAAGGATGCCTCAAAAATCGGGGACTTTTTCGTGACAGTGACCGGAGATATCAATGTGATTCGCGCGGATCATATGCTTCTCATGAAAGATGGTGCCATTATGGCGAATTCCGGCCATTTTGACGCAGAGCTTGATTTGAAAGGCTTGAAAAAAATAACAAAATCCCAACGGATGATTCGTGATTTCGTTGAAGAATATACATTGACTAACGGAAAAAATATTTATCTTTTGGGCGAAGGCCGACTCATTAACTTGGCTTCAGCCGAAGGGCATCCGGCTTCTGTCATGGACATGAGTTTTGCCAATCAAGCCCTTTGCTCGGAATATGTTGCTAAAAATCATGAAAAACTTATAAAGAAAGTTTATAGTGTTCCGGACAATATTGACCGCATGATTGCGAAGTTAAAACTTAAAGCTTTAGGAGTTAAGATTGACACCTTGACGGCTGAGCAAAAGAAATATTTGAGCAGCTGGGACATGGGGACATAGATTTTCGGGGATAAAAGTGTTTTAAGGAAGGGGACCTCGTCCTTTTTAAAAAAGGACGAGGTCCCCTCAAAACCCATCTCGGAGGAGGAAACCATGAAAAAATGCATGACGACGATTTTTGTGGGTATTTTTCTTTTAGGAGGACTTGTACCTTTTGTTTCCGCCGAAGAGATGACCATTGACTCTGCGATCACTCAGGTCACGGTTTATCCTGGTGCTGCCTTGATCAAAAGAACGGCCGATGTCAGCTTGAAGACAGGTGAACACATGGTCATTTTCGACAACATTATTCCGTCATTTGATGAAAATTCAATTATGGTGGCAGGGCAAGGTCCGGCCAAGGTCAAAATTTTTGGCGCCAACCTCAAGGTGAATTACCGGAAAGATCCGACCAATGTGCGGGTCCAAGAGTTAGAGAAAAAGATTGAAGCGATTGTCGACCAGATTACGAAGGAGAACAATAAAGAACTTGTTTTGACTCAAGAAAGAGAATACTTAAATTCTATTAAGCTTTTTTCCGGGGAACAGCTCCCCAAAGATCTGGTGACCAAAATGCCATCGGCCGCTGACCTGGATGGAATTTTAGGATTTATTTCAACAAAATCCCAATTGATTGAACAACAGGCCCAAGATATTCAGATTCGAATTCGAGAGTTGAATCGAGAGAAAGACGCTTTAGATGCCGAACTGAATCAGATTCGAAGCTCTGAGAACAAATCTTATCGGTCCATTGCCGTTGATTTGGGATGTGAAAAAGAGGGGAAATTCACGTTAGATATTTCTTATTTGGTTTATGGGGTCAATTGGCGTCCGCTTTATGACGCACGCGCTCAATTCGATAAAAGCGAAGTGGAAATGACATCGTTCGGTATGTTGCAACAAAGAACAGGGGAAGATTGGAATGATGTGGAGCTTTCGTTGTCAACAGCCAAACCCACTGTGGGCGGGAATATGCCTTATGTGGATTCCTGGCTTTTAAGGCCGTATCAACCACCTCGTCCCATGGCCCGGGGAGGGATGCAAAATATAGCGATGAAAGTTGCCCACCAATATGAAGCTTTTAAAGAAGAAGATGTCACCTTAGAAATGGGGAAACCAGACGCCATGTCAGCTCCGGCTGAGATAGCTTATTCCGATATTCAACAAAAAGGTGTCTCGGTGAATTATAAAATTCAGCGCAAGGTCACGATTAAATCCGACGGAGTTGAACACAAAGTCCCCATTTCTGTGCAAACATTTAAGGCGAATTTTGAATATTCGAGCTATCCTCGGATGAGCCCTTTTGCCTACTTGGGCAGCCGCGTTGTCAATTCACAGGAGTTACAGCTTTTAGCAGGACAGGTTAATTTATTTTTGGAAGGCGATTTTGTCGGACGCTCGACGATTGACAATGTGGGGACAGGGGAGGAGTTTGATCTTTATTTAGGGATTGATGAAAACGTCAAGGTCGAGAAAAAAGAAGTTGAAAAGAAAGTGGATGATGTTTTGATCGGCGGGATTCCATCCCCCACCAAGAAGACCACGTATAAATATAAGTTGATGGTCCAAAACAACAAGGGCAAGAAAATCCGCGTTAAACTTTTTGAGGCCATGCCCACTTCCCAGGATGAAAAGATTCACGTCAAGATACTGGAGGTCAACGTCCAGCCCACACAAAAAGATTGGAAAGACAGAAAAGGCGTTTGGCTTTGGGACTTGGAGTTAGAGGCGAAACAAAAGAAGGAAATTTTTTATACCTTTGTTGTTGATCACCCTCGGGACTTGCGTATTGAAGGCTTATAAGTTTTAATCAAATTTATTTCTAATAAGAAGTGGGAGTATTCCCAAGAAAGGAAGTCGTAGATATGGGTCGGCACAAAGATGTAGATGTTTTAGTCAAAGAGTTGGTTTTAGCGGATGATCAAAAGCTGAAGCAAAAGATTACGGCAGAGATTTTTCAGATCGCTAAATCCAAAAATATTTACCTAAGCTCCATTCATGATCTTTATAAGGCTTTTGGGGAAGGAAAATGTTCTGGGTTTACTGTCCCAGCGGTGAATTTGCGAAGCCTTACCTATTATTTGGCCAGAGGGATGTTTCGCGTTGCTCTAAAAAATAATTCAGGAGCTTTTATTTTTGAGATCGCGAAATCCGAAATGGGCTATACCGATCAAGCTCCGGCGGAATATACCGGTGTTATTTTGGCCGCGGCCATTAAAGAAGGTTATCAGGGGCCGGTTTTTATCCAAGGCGATCATTTTCAGGCCAAAGCAAAAAGTTTCTTAATGGACCCTAAAAAAGAGATTCAGGCCTTAAAACACTTGATTGAAGAAGCGGTTTCGGCCGGCTTCCTTAATATTGATATCGACACCTCGACCTTGGTTGATCTTGAAAAGAAAACAACCAAAGAGCAGCAAAAAAATAATTATCATACCTGCGCTGAGTTATCGAAATATATTCGCCAGATCCAGCCCAAGGGTATCAATATTTCTATCGGTGGAGAAATCGGCGAGGTCGGTAAAAAAAATAGCACCGAAGAAGAACTCAAGGCCTTTATGGAAGGATATTTGGAATGTCTTCCGCCTGCCATGGAAGGTTTAAGCAAAATGAGTATTCAAACGGGGACCTCGCATGGGGGTGTTGTTCTTCCGGACGGCTCGATT
>CAZAPN010000144.1:0-4754 GCA_964487145.1 uncultured Planctomycetales bacterium
GTTTTTTCTTTATCATTTTGAATCGGGGAAAAGATTTTGTGAACGTTTTGGGGAATCGTTGTCCCGCATTTTTGGCAGAATTTTACGGTTCCCGTATAGTCTGTGATAGGAAGGATCCCGGGAATAATTCGATTCTTTATACCCAATTTTCGTAAACGCGCCACATAATCAAAATAATCTTGATTATTAAAAAAAAGCTGCGTCACGATATAATCAGCGCCGTTATCGATCTTCATCTGGAGATATTTTGCGTCTAAATTTTTATCTCGGCAAAGAATATGTCCTTCGGGGAATCCGGCAACACCAATCCCGAAATAATCCCCGTAATTTTTCCGAATAAAACCGCAAAGTTCATAACTAAATTTAAAATGTTTTTCAGTGGGTTTCCAGTTGGGGTTATCCAAAGGGGGGTCTCCGCGTAAGGCCAGGACATTTGTGATCCCGCGAGATTTGATGTCATCAAGAATGGCTTTGATTTCATCTTTGGTATTCGCAATGCACGTTAAATGCGCAACGCCGATAATGTTGTGTTTCTTCTGGATGTGGTCGACGATTCGAATTGTTCCTTCCCGACTCCCGCCGCCGGCACCGTAGGTGACAGAGATATAGTCGGGGTTAAGGCTTGCCAGAGAATCGATCGTCCCAAACAGCTTTTGGTAACCTTCTTCGGTCTTTGGAGGAAAAAGCTCAAAAGAGAAAGTGGTTTTTTTTTCGGTAAATGTTTCTGTTAATTTTTTCATAGCGGTGTTTATTATAACACGTCTGTATTTTATTTGTATAGGGCGATAAATGAGATTTCCATTGACGCTCAAAAACTTCTATTTTAGACTGAAAACCGAATCGGACAAAAAACGCTTTTTGCAAACAAGGAAATCTGTTGTGTATGTCTTAGGCATCAGTTCCTATTCCCACGAGTCTTCTTGCGCCCTCATCAAAGACGGTCAAATCCGGTTTTTCATTGAAGAAGAACGTCTCAACCGTGAAAAACATACCAGCCAATATCCCCGTGAAGCGATTGAACAATGTTTAGCCCTCGAGGGGATTTCTATTCAAGACGTTGACCATATCACTTTTTTCTGGAATCCCACAAACGAAGTCTTTGCGAACATCTATCATGTTGTGAAGTATTTTCCCCAAACCATTAATCTTTTTCGTGCCTTTTCCGGGGGAGAAGATTTGACTTTATTCGGGCGTCTGAAGGCAATGAATTCCGTTGACCGTGAAATTCAAAAGCAATTTAATCTTAAAAGGCCCATCAAAGTCAATTTTATCGAACATCACCTTAGTCATGCGGCGAGTGCTTTTTGTGTTTCGCCATTTGAGGAATCCGCGATTTTAACAATCGATGGAAGAGGAGAGTCTGCGACCACTCTTTTTGCGGTTGGAAGGAGAAATAAAATCGAGAAATTACAAGAAATACGAATTCCTCATTCGCTTGGGCATCTTTATGCCGCGGTCACAGATTATCTCGGGTTTAAACCTTTTTTTGATGAATGGAAAGTTATGGGCATGTCAGCTTATGGCCATGACAGTTTAATTCAACAATTCGAGGATGTTCTTTCTTTAACGGAAAAAGGAGAGTTTCGTCTTAATTTAAAATATTTTAAATTTCATACTCAGGGTCAGTTGGCTTGGATTTCCGATGAATTCTTAAAAAGATTTGGTCCAGCGCGAAAAGATAAGGACACGTATGAGCAAAGGCATTTTGATATGGCTTTTGCGCTGCAGCGAACCGTTGAAAAAGCAGGGGTTCATTTGACCAATCATCTTTCTCTACTGACTGGGCTAGAGAATCTTTGCATGACGGGTGGGGTCGTTTTAAATTGTCTCATGAACAAGGAGATCCTCAAACAAACGCCGTTTAAAAACTTTTTTATTCAGCCTATCGCCAATGATGCCGGCACGTCTTTAGGAAGTGCTCTGTTCCACTATCATCAGAATTTAAATCAACCACGTCAATTTCGTTTTGATTCTATTTATTTGGGGCCGGAATATTCGAACGAGGAAATAGAAAAAGTTTTAAAATCAAAGAATCTTTTTTATAAAAAGGTCGCTAATATTGCTAGAGAAACCGCTCAACATATCGCTGAAGGAAAAATTGTCGGATGGTTTCAAGGGCGGATGGAATCTGGCCCCCGGGCGTTGGGGAACCGCAGCATCACCGTTAATCCAACGTTAGCGACTATGAAAGAAAAATTAAACGCTCGCGTGAAAAAACGCGAATTCTTCCGTCCATTTGCTCCTTCCATCCTTGAAGAGAAAGTTTCAGAATATTTTGATATGCCTAAAAATCAATTGTCCCCCTATATGATTTTAGTTGGCGACGTCCGCAGGGAAAAGCGCTCGGTGATTCCAGCGGTGACCCATGCGGATCATACGGCACGTGTTCACACGGTGAGCCGCCAAAGCAATCCGCGTTATTGGGAATTGATTTCTGAATTTGAAAAGATCACTGGTGTTCCCGTGTTACTCAATACCTCTTTCAACGAAAATGAGCCGATTGTTTGTACGCCGCTCGATGCGGTGAATTGTTTTTTGCGCACCGAATTTGATGTTTTAGCTATTGGTGATTTTTTAGTCGAGAAAAATCTGCCTTCATGACATAATAAAACTATGAACGAAACCATCCAACAACATTATGATTCCATCGCCCCTCACCGCGACGGGTATCTCAAGAAAAATCGTTATTACTACTCTCTCCTCTATAAACAATATCGATATTTTATTCCCGAAGGGAAAAAGGTGTTAGAGGTGGGATGCGGCACCGGTGATTTATTGAGCGCGGTTAATCCGTCGTTGGGTGTCGGAGTGGATATTTCACCGCGCATGATTGAACTTGCCAAATCAAAATATCCCCGGTTCCAATTTTTTTGCGGAGAAATTAACAATTTAAAGTCGGAGGAGAAGTTTGATTATATTATCATTCCAGGGCTGCTGGGGGAGCTTGATGATATTCAGGTGTTTTTGGATAACTTGAAAAGATTTTGTGGGCCCCATACGCGAATTATTATTGAATATTACAGCTATTTGTGGATTTATTTTCTGAAGTTAGGAGAGAAACTGCGTTTGAAGATGCCGCAAAGGATCCAGAATTGGCTGACTTATGAGGATATAGAAAATTTTCTTGGACTGACGGGTTATGAGCCCATTAAGAGAGAACGTGCCATTCTTTTGCCCGCGAATATCATTCTCCTTAGTTTTTTGATTAATAAATTTATTGCAAAACTACCGATTCTAAACGCCTTGACTCTCAATCATTTTATTGTGGCCCGACCGTCGATAGAAACCAAGGAGGATCTTTCCGTCACGATTTTGATTCCTGCCCGGAATGAAAAGGGAAATATTGAGCCAGCCATTGTCCGAACGCCGAATTTCGGGACAAAACAGGAATTTATTTTTGTCGAAGGAAATTCCCAAGATGGGACCTTTGAAGAGATTGAGCGTATCATGAAGGCTTATCCTCAAAAAGACATTAAACTTTATAAGCAGACAGGAAAAGGTAAAGGCGATGCCGTTCGTTTTGGGTTTAGTAAGGCCCAAAATGATCTTTTGATGATTTTGGATGCCGATTTGACCGTGGCACCGGAAGAGTTGTCCAAATTTTATGACGCGATTAAAACCAATAAAGGGGAATTCATTAATGGTTGCCGATTGATTTATCCTATGGAAAAAGATGCCATGCGATTTTTGAATCTTGCGGCGAATAAGTTTTTTGGAATGTTTTTTACTTGGCTTTTGGGACAGAGATTTAAAGACACTTTGTGCGGAACAAAGGTTTTATCGAAGAAAAATTATGAAGAGATCGTCAGAAACCGTTCCTATTTCGGGGACTTTGATCCTTTCGGAGATTTTGATCTTATTTTTGGAGCGACGAAATTGAATCTGAAAGTCCTAGAATTACCCATCCGCTATAAAGAACGTCGTTACGGCCGCACCCAAATCCAGCGTTTTGTCCACGGGCTTTTGCTTTTGCGCATGTGTTTCTTTGCCATGAAGCGAATCAAATTTAACTAAAGATAGAATATTTAGGATGTTTTGGAAAATCGAGTTTTATTTTCTTTTGTTAGAGAGACTGTCTATAAGAAAAATGATGCAGAGGATGAAAAGCGGGACAATCGGGAATATGTAACGGGGCAAAATTGTCACCAGAGAAAAGAATGTTGTAAAAATGATGATCAAAAGAACTGAGAAGAACAGGACTCGAACTGTTTCATTCTCCGGAGAACGAAAGGGAGAAAGACAGTGGTTGTTTTGTAAGACAAAGATTAAGGCGTAAAAGAAACCGAGAAAGCTTAAAATCGCCAATAAGGCCCGCAACCCATCCTTAAATAAACCAAAATCAAAGAGTTTTGTCAGTCCTGGCGGATAATTGACAAACGCAATCTTGGTCGATTCCCAGAAGAAAATTTTTAAACTTTCCAAAGCTGTCAGGGCAAAATATTGAAACGGATGTTCAAGGACAAGAGGGAGCCCCGCCTTCATCAAAGCTCGATCAAGTTGATGGGGCGCAATACCTTGCCGTGCTAAGTCGTTCATTTTTTCTACCCCAAAAGAATCCGATGTGACGAAATTCCAATAAAAACATTCTTTTTCGTTAAACAAACGATTGCAGAATCCTTCCCCGGGGATATAAGAGATGGCCATGATCATTTGGCGTAATGTCAATGGGCTGGTCCGACGAACCATGCATCCGTAGGCCATAAAAGCGCCACGACCTGTCAAGGTGAAATGTCCGTTATAGTGCTTATTGGCGA
>CAZAPN010000145.1:0-4706 GCA_964487145.1 uncultured Planctomycetales bacterium
GTTTTCTTTCTCAAGTCGAGCAAGGAAAGTCTTCTCCATCTTTAACGACATTGAAATCCATCGCGGATGCCCTTGAAACAACGATCGGTAATTTGATTGGTGAGAATGCCAATGACCAAGAAAGGATCGTGACCCGAGAAAGCGAACGCAAGTCGTTAAAGCAGGTGAGCCAGGGGATTCAGATGTATCTTCTCTCGGAGACGAGTCCTTACAAACAAATGGAACCGCTGTTGTTTAAATTGAGTAGTAATGCGTCTTCCGGAGAATCTTCCTATACCCACTACGGCCAAGAATTTGTTTTAGTGTTGAAGGGCGCGCTTGAGATCGTTCTAGGAGACAAGAATTATTCTTTGCAGAAAGGAGACAGTATTTATTTCAATTCCAATACGCCACATTGTTTTAAGAATTTGCATAAGGGCGAGACCGAGGCTTTGTGGATCGTCACGCCCCCGAGTTTTTAGTAAGGATTTTTTTTGCCCTAAGTGTTAACTAATACTTAATATAGTTAATAATCACTTAACAAAACGATTTCCCGACCTCAGATTCATTGCGAGGATCGGTAGAAAAAAGGAGGAATTCAATGAAACCTAACAAAGGACAAGTGGAAAACAGAGGAACCGATGATCAAAAACAATTCGCTTTGGATGATATCCTAAGCTCGATGAGAACCGGGCTTTATGCCGCCGATCAAGAAGGCAACATTTCTTTTGCGAATCGGGCTTTTGCGAGGATGTTCCGTTTTGAAAACGAAAAGGATATCATCGGAGTGAATCTGGCGAAACAGCTTTATTCCGAGGGCAATGACCGTGCCGCTTTACTGAAAATCTTAAATGAAAAAGGTTTTGTCTCGGATTATCGAATTACGATGATTCGAAGGGACGGCAGCCGCATTATCGTGGTCGCCCAAAGTAACCTTTTAAAAAATAAAAGCGGTCAAATTGTGGGAGTGGAAGGGGTCCTGAAAGAGCTTCCTCAAGACAAAGAGGGCCCTCAAAAGGCGCTTCCGCATGAGCCCGAAATCGGGACCGGGGATGGAAGGGTCCAGCGCGGACTTGATTTGATGATTCAGGATCCTTTAACGGGACTTTATAATTATGATTATTTTATCCGTTGTCTTGATTTTGAAGTCAAGAGGGCCAACCGGTTCCTCCAATCGTTATCGCTAATGATGATCGACATCGACAATTTTCATAATTTAAATAATAAATATGGCCGTGAGAAAGGCGATGAATTCTTGAAAAAGGCAGGGGAAATTTTTCGGAAGAATTTCCACGAAACCGATATCGTTTGCCGGCAATCCCAAGACCAGTTCTGGGTAATCTTGCCGGCGACAACGAAGGACGAAGCCCTCTCCATTGCCAAAAATCTCAAGGATGTTTTTTCTCAGGTATTGTCTGATGAAAAAATTACGTGCAGCATGGGGATGAGCCGTTATATTCCGGGAATGACGACCCAAGAGCTTTTGTTAAAAGCCAATCTCGGTTTATACATGGCGAAGGAAATGGGAAAAAATGAAGCGTGTTTTTACGGTTAATCCTCGATGAACAGACTTTCTAGTAAAGGAGTGATCTTATGTATCAAGAAGTGTTCGAAAGAATCCGGGAGAAAGCGAAAAAAAATCCTCTTAGGATCATTTTCCCTGAACCCGAAGATGAACGAGTTGTCCAAGCGGTCGATGCTATCCGTCGACAGGGCATCGCGGAGCCGGTTATTTTTTGCTCGAAGGACATTGATCCTTCCCAAAGGGACCAGCTTGCTTATTTGCTCTATGAGATCCGCGGCGCCCACGGCATGACCTATGAGAAAGCGCAAGAGTTGATGAGCGATCCGCTTTTTTACTCAGCCATGTTGTTGCGATGCGGTTTTGTCGAGGGGATGGTGACAGGCGCTTCGCATTCGACGGCTGAGGTGATGCGCGCGATCATCTATTGCCTGGAATTAAATGATAAGATCGGGATTGTCACGAGCTGCTTTTTGATGGGGATCCCGGATTGTCATTTGGGAGAAAAAGGGGTTTTACTTTACGCGGATTGCGGCGTGATCCCGAATCCGACCAGTGAACAATTGGCCAGGATTGCCGTCGGGGGTGCGCAGTTCTTTCAAGATATTTTTGATCGAACGGCGCGGGTTGCCATGTTGAGCTTTTCTTCCAAAGGCAGCGCCACGGGAGACCTGGTCGACAAAGTCAAAAATTCGGTTGAGCTAGCGAAGGATTTTAAAAAGGATTTTTTTATCGACGGTGAGCTCCAGGTTGATAGTGCCTTGGTCCCTGAAGTCGCCGCGCGTAAGATTAAAGACAGCGATGTCGCTGGTAAAGCCAATGTTCTTATTTTTCCTTCGTTGGATGCCGGGAATATTGGTTATAAATTGACAGAGCGGCTTGCCAAAGCCCGGGCAATCGGCCCGATCATTTTAGGGACCATCCAACCCTGCAGTGATCTATCGCGGGGATGCAGCGTTGACGATATTGTGGATTGCGCGGCCGTGACAGTTGTTCGAGCCCAGAAAAGATACATTCACCCTCAAAATATCATGATCAACTTTGATAAACATTATGCACATTCTTGTCTTTAACGGGGGGAGTTCCTCCTTAAGTTATAAAGTGTTCAATTATCACGATGCCCGTCGGGTGGATGTGATTCTCCGGGGCAAGGCCCATCGGGTGGGCGTTCGAGGGATCCGGGCATCTTTCATTGAGAATGAGTTTCAAGGGAAGATCACGAAAGAAGTCCTTTCGATTCCCGATCACATCACAGCCACGGACCTGGCTGCCGATTACATTAAGAAGAACGGCATCCGGGTTGATGCGATCGGGCATCGATTCGTTCATGGCGGAGAATATTTTAAACGCTCGGTCATGTTGGATGAATCTAGTCTCAAAAAACTCGAACGGTGTTTGCCTTTAGCCCCGCTGCATAATCCCATATCGATGAACGTTATCCGCGAGGCCAAACGGTTATTCCCAGACGTTTTACAATATGCCGTTATTGATTCGGCTTTCCATGCGACCATTCCACCGAAGGCCTATGTTTATCCTCTGCCTCGTCGAATTGTTCAACGGTATAAATATCGCCGGTATGGATTTCATGGGATATCGTATTCTTATATCTGTCGTCAGGTCCCGAAGTTTATGAAAAGGGATCCGCGAACAATGAACATGATTGTCTGTCATTTAGGAACAGGAGGGGCAAGCATCGCCGCAATAAAAAATGGGCGATCGGTTGACACCTCCATGGGCGCTTCTCCAAACTCCGGGTTAATCATGAGCACTCGGTCCGGAGACATTGATCCGATGATTATTCCAGGAATGATCCGACGATGCGGTTATGACGCGCAAGAGATTGAAGATCTATTAAATAAAAAAAGCGGACTTTTAGGGATTTCCGGATTTTCGAGTGATATCACGGATATCATTGCGTGCCGGCATCATCCTCGGCTCAAACAAAGGGCACGATTAGCCTTAAAGATGTATATCCATCGGCTAAGAAATTATATCGGAAGTTATGTGACGGTGCTCAACGGGGATGTGGACGCGTTGGTTTTTACCGATGATATTGGGACCCAAAACCCTTTGATCCGGTCCTTAATTTGTGAGACGTTGACTTGGGCGGGAATCAAGATAGATGCAAAAAAAAATAAAAAAGCGCCTTTCGATCGACCGTCTTTTTTGCATTCACCGGCTTCGGATGTCGCGATTGTCACCATACCGACCGAAGAAGAGCTTATGATCTGTCTTGAAGGCGGACATCTTTTAGGAGAGAAAGAATGAAGCAATTCAAATTTAAAAAATGTGATCCTTTTTTTGCGTGCTTGCCGGAATCCGCACGTTTGTATGCGATCCCTTATGCGTTGTCCCAAAAAGGTTTTTATAAGAATCCTCAAAAAGGTGCCATGTTTCACTCTGCACTAGAAAAAATCAATCATCAAATGAAAAAGCGATATCGCCGTGTGGTCATGGTTCTTTTCGACGGACCAACGCGTGTGATCGGACTCCAAGACGGGCGTCCCATTGATGTGAGCGATCATTTTTCTGAGGGGGGAGGGATCCTGTCGGAAACCGGATGTGGAGAGATCGATAGCTCGATTGTCTTTCAGCTTTTGGCCGATGGGGTGGGGCTAGATCAGGTTGAACGATTGCTTTCGCAGGGAAGTGGGTTCAAGGCGCTGTGCGGACGGCCCGTTCATTTAAAAGATCTTTTGGGCCAGAGAGATCGGAAATCTAGATTCGCCCAAGAGGTTTTTTCTTATCAACTTTTGAAGCATATCGGGACATGTGTAGCGAGCTTGGGTGGGGTCGATCTGATCCTTTTTTTGGGCCATGACCATAGAGGCATTAGGACCTTCAGCCTGCACTTAGTGGATCAATTAAGATTTTTGGGGATTAAAAAGAGAAAGAAGATTGATCCGAAGGGGGATGCCCCTTGGAGTACAAAAGATTCTTTGGTGTCGGTCCTATTCTTAAAAACCACGATTTGAAGAAATCCGGATACTTCCTTTCCAATTCCGCAATTCCGGGCACACGTACAAAATTGAGCGAATTAGGTGCGTGTTCCGGAATTTCGAAGAGTTTTCCCGTTATAGTAGTTATCCTAATTTTGACCAGGTAGGCTTTTCTTCTTCCGGCATCAGTCGGATCGACATGCTGCAGCCTAATGATGGTTGGGGATGGACACTCGATAATCTTTCTTTCAATGGAGAAAGAAACC
>CAZAPN010000146.1:0-4696 GCA_964487145.1 uncultured Planctomycetales bacterium
ATGCCTTTGGAGGGATCGGGACACTTTTTTCGAGTATTCTGGAACTGCTTTTTTTTATCATTGTTCCGTTTATGATTTCTTGGCAGATTACGGTGACATGTGTGATCCTCGGATTATTTTTTGCGGCACCATTTATTTTGCTGGGAAAGAAAAGTTATCAGTGGGGGAAATTGAACACCTTGACCGCGAACCGTTTGACAACGGTGATGCAGGAAAATTTTAACCTGGCTAAGCTTGTGATCGGATTCGGGGCCCAGCAAAGAGGCATTGACCTTTTTAGTAAGGTTTATGATGAAAATGTCGAGGTCACGTTGAAATCGCAGCTGTTGGCCTCAGCGACCCCGGTTCTTTATCGCCCTTTTGGGGTCGTTATGATTATTGTGGCTGTTTTTATGGGCCGTCAGCTTCATGTGCCCTTGTCCGAATTGGCGATTCTTTTATTAGCGTTATTGCAAATCGCGCAATCCATCGGCAATATCGCGATGTATCGAAACTCATTAGAAAATTTTGTGCCCAGTTACGAGCAGATAAAAGATTTACGGGAACTGGCCCGAGAGCATCATCAACCTTTGAAGGATAAATTGTACACAGGGTTTGAAAAAACAATAGAGCTCAAAAACCTTTCGTTTTCTTACAGGGCTAACGAGCCGGTCTTAAATCAGATTAATGTGAATATTCCTAAAAGAAAGATGGTCGCCATCGTTGGGAAATCTGGATCCGGGAAATCAACATTGATTGATTTGATTATGGGATTTTATGAGCCCCAAGGCGGGGGTCTTTTAGTCGATGGCGTTCCTTTGCAAGAATATAATATATTATCTTACCGTCAGCGTATCGGATATGTTCCCCAAGACAGTGTTTTATTTAACATGACGATTCGGGACAATTTGTTGTGGGCCCAGAATCAAGCCACACAAGAAGAATTAAACGAGGCTTGCCGATTGGCTTACGTCGATGAATTTATCGATAAATTTCCGGAAGGGTATGAAACGATTGTGGGCGACCGCGGGGTCCGTCTTTCCGGCGGGCAGATTCAACGTGTGGCTTTAGCCAGGGCTTTTTTAAGGAAACCGGATTTGTTAATTTTGGATGAAGCGACAAGTTCTCTCGATACTCATTCGGAGTTGCTGATTCAACAGGCTATTGAAAATTTTGCTAAAGATACGACTGTTGTGGTTGTTGCCCACCGTCTATCAACCATCAAGAAGGCGGATTGCATTTATATTTTAGATAACGGGCAAATGATCGAATCAGGTTCTTATCAGGATCTGATTGCGAAAGGTGGGCATTTTAAGACCATGGCCCAGTTGCAGGATTTGGAAGTGCGTTTAAATGAGAAAGAAGAAAAGCATCAATAAAGGACGGCGTTGAGTTTATGTGCCGATGATTATAATGATACCCTTAATGATGAATTTGAAATCGATAAAACACAATAAGACCTTGTTTCAAGCCATCATTTTTCTTTTGATGGCGATCGGGATTACGCTCTTCGCCCATTGGGAGCCCAGCGGGGAGACGTGGGGATATTGGTTCTTTTCAAGGATTTTTACGGAAACAGGAAAATTCATCGCGCCCGATCGCAGTCCTTTGTATACGCTTTATTTATTCCTCTTCCGATGGATGGATTATCCTTTATCCGTAACGGCGGAATATGTTGTCACGACATTCGTCACTTTGTTGTCACTCATCGTTTTGTTCAGACGGTATTTACGGATGAAATTTCTTTTATTGGCTGTGATTTTGTGGATTCCGTTTTTACAGATCTCAGAGCCGCCCGTTCTCAAACTCGCTTTAGCCTGTAGTTGCTTCGCGGTTTTTTTAAGAGAAAATAAACCCAACCGCTTCAAATACGCCTGCTCCTATGCCCTTTTGATTTTTGCGTATATGTTTCGAGGGACATATCTTTTTTGCCTCTTGGCTTTTGTGGCTTTGGATATTGTGAGGACGTTTAAACACAAGAAATCTTTGAGAAGATTTTTGCCGCAATATTATGACTTGGTGATTCTGATCCCGATTCTCTTTTTATGTTGGTTTCATCAATCGCCGTCGCCTCATCGTTGGAACACGGCCTCTGTATGCTCTGCGGATTGGCTTCCGTTTGATGCGAAATCTTTAACAAGCGGTGCGTTTATCCAGAATTATAATTCAGCCTATATCTTGGACAAATATGGCAGTTTTCACGGCAAAGACCTTTATTTTACCAACCAAGAACTTTTTAAAGGAGCAAAGACCTTATCCGGGGCCATCAAGGCGAATCCGAAGTTTGTCGTTAAGCAAATGCTGCGTAACGTCAAAAGAGCTTTGATTATCAGCATTAAATTCACTTTGATTCCAGCACTTCTTTATCCGATGATTCCTCAGGGACATTTTGCGTGGTATCCCGTGCATCTTTTCATCACAATTCCTATTGCCTTCTTTGTTTTATATGGTGCGTGGAAGGGGGCCAAGACCGCAGATATGAAATGTTTTATGTTAGCCAATATCTTAATGGTTGTGACCCTGATTTTAGTTATTCCTAAAGAGCGTTATATGCATTCGTTGCTTCCTGTTTTGATATTGAGTGCTTCCTGGTATAACTTACGTTTGCAAAACTTCTTGGAGAATTTGAAGAAGCGTTTCTCCATGAAACGCAAAGTTTTTTCTGTTCTGAGGTTATCTGCGGGATATTTATTGATCTTTCTGTTTTCTTCAGGGGCGGTTGATTGGAAAACAGTTTTCTCGGACTTGTTGAAGGATGTCAAAGCAGGGGATGTCCGTGTTTTAGAGAATCGTCCTTATTCTATGAAAAGAGCCAAACCGTTTTTGGACCCGTTGTTGCAAGACTGCCATGGGATTTTGGCGTTAGAGCATCGCTTTCTGGCAACATTCACAAAATTGAGTGTAGAGAAATTTTATGACATTTCGGAGATCCCGCCTTTTGGAACATACGGGGATTATCGTTATGAGGGACTGCGTCCGCAAAGGATTAATTGTGTTTTGACGAGTTATGATTTAATCAATTATGGTGAAACAGAAACGAATGTTCCGATTCGCTATAAGAATTACATCAAACCTTATGTGAAACAATTGGAACGCCAGGGAGCCGTGACGAAGGAAATCCCTTCTTATGGTTTTGTGACGATCTTAAAGAATAAATAGGGGAATCAATCGATGAGGGTTGTTTTAATCAATCCGCCGCAAATTTTTAGCAAGTCCCAGGTGACAGCCGGGGTGGTTCCGCCGCTGGGCCTGTTGTATCTTTCGGGATATTTGAAGAAAAACGGCATTGATGCAATTGTGATCGATTCGTTGGGCGAGAAATATCAACAGTATTTTTCGTATAATCATAAAACTCTGCGGGGAATGACCTATGAAGAAATTGTTGAGCAGATTCCTCCTGATGCGGATGTGATAGGATTAAGTCTTTTGTATTCGTCGGCCTATCTTTCTGTCAGAGATTTGATTTCATTAATTCGAAAAAAATATGCCAAGGCGAAGATCTTTTTGGGAGGGGCGCATAGTTCTTGTCTCCCGGAATATACGTTGAGGCATACCGAGGCGGATGCGATTGTGATTGGCGAAGGAGAGCGCCCGTTTCTCAATGCTTGCCGATCTTTAAATGAGCTTCAGAAAGTCCGAGGACTTGTTTATAAAAAGGATGGGAGGATTTTTTATAATGCTCCCGAAGAATTCATTTCGAATTTAGATGAAATTCCTTTCCCGGATTGGGACGCTATTCATCTTGAAAATTATTTTAAAGCGGCAGAACCCCACGGATGTTCTTTTTCCCAAAAGTGGGTCCCCATTTTGGCCGGACGGGGTTGCCCTTACGAATGCACCTTCTGCACGACCCCTTTGATTTGGCGCCGTAAGTGGCGGGTGCGCAGCGTTAACAATGTCATTGCGGAGATGACTTCGCTTTATGAAAAATACGGGGTCAATGATTTTCATTTTGAGGATGAGAATTTAGGGACAAACAAGAATTGGCTGCATCAGTTTTGTGATGCCCTGATTGAAAAAAATTTACCTGTGACCTGGCAGCCGAGCAATGGGATGCGGGCTGAGACATTGTTGGATCCGGGACTTATGGCGAAAATGAAAAAAAGCGGATGTACCTTAGTTGTTTTTACCTTGGAGAGTGCGTCTCATCGGGTGCGCAATGAAATCATCAAAAAGCATTTGAATATCGAAAGTGTCGAGAAGGCTGTATTGCTAGCGAAAGAAACCGGGATGAGATCCACCTGTTATTTCATGATTGGCCTTCCCGACGAGCGCCTGGAAGAGGCCCAACAAACCGTCCGCTATGCCTGTCATTTAGCGAAGAAAGGTTTGGATGAATGTGTGATCAGCCTTTTTTCTATGTTACCAGGTTGCGAGTTGTTCAATAATATTTTTCGTACAGGGAAAATTATCCTCGATGATCAATATTTTCAGGATTTATTGTCGATCGGGGATTTGACGCGCTTTAAAAGCTGGACAAGGTATATTTCAAGTCAAGAGCTGAAACGGCTTCGTCTTTATGGGTATATGAAGTTTATGGTGGTTAAGACAATTTTTCATTTTCAGAAAACTCTGCGCAGTCTCTGGAATTTGATCCTGGGCCGGGATCAACTGAAAAGCGAACGAGTTGTCAGGACGTTTTTAAAAAGGTTTGTTTCATCTCCCAAGATATCTTAAGAAAGGGATAGCGAAATAAATTCTGTTGACTTTTTATTTT
>CAZAPN010000147.1:0-1450 GCA_964487145.1 uncultured Planctomycetales bacterium
TGCGAATACGATTAAAGGCAAAGGCATTTCCTTCATGGAAGGCCAATCGAAATGGCATGGAAAAGCTCCTGATGCAGAACAGCTGAAGGCGGCTTTAGCAGAATTGAACGCAGGAGGGAAATCTTAAAATGGACATGAAACCAACGCGGGATGGATTTGGCGAAGAATTAGTCGCTTTAGGAAAAGAAAAAAAGAATATCGTTGTTGTTTCTGCCGATTTAGAAGATGCGACAAGGGCGGAATATTTCAAAAAAGAATTTCCCGATCGATTCTTTACCTTTGGGATCGCTGAACAAAATATGGTTTCTGCAGCGGCAGGCTTAAGCTCGTTAGGATTTGTGACTTTTGCTAATTCTTTTGCGATTTTTTTAAGTAACCGGGCCTTTGATCAGATTCGTATTGATATCTGTTTGAGTAAAGCCAACGTCAAGTTGGTTGGGTCTCATATGGGGTTAACCGTAGGGGAAGACGGGGCAACGGCCCAATCACTTGAAGATGTGGCTTTGATGCGGGTCTTACCCAATATGACGGTTGTCTGCCCGATGGATTCCCTGGAAGCGAAAAAAGCGACACGGGCTTTAGCCGAAATGAAAGGACCTGCTTATTTAAGAACAAGTCGAGCTCCTTTTCCTATTTTGTCAAAAGAATCTGACCCTTTTATTTTAGGGAAAGCCAAGAAGATGAGAGAGGGGACGGATGTAACGATCATTGCATCAGGTTTAATGGTTTATGAATCTTTGCAAGCGGCCGAAATGCTTAAAGTCCAGCAGATTGAAGCCCGGGTCATTAATATGCATACCATCAAACCAATCGATGAAGAAATCATCATCGAATCTGCGAAAAAGACAAGGGCGATTGTGACGGCTGAAGAGCATCAAGTAGCCGGAGGATTAGGAAGCGCTGTGGCCGAAGTCCTCGTTCAAAAGTTTCCTGTTCCTATTGAAATGGTGGCTGTTCGTGATTCGTTCGGTGAGTCGGGAACCCCGCAGGAATTATTGAAGAAGTATCATCTGAAAGATGTGGATATCGCTGAGGCTGTGAAGAAAGTCTTAAAACGTAAATAGATGATTTTATGCCGCAGAAATCAAAAATTCAAGAGTTAGCTGATTTTGGTCAAAGCATTTGGTTAGATTATATTAGCCGTTCCTTGATGGAGAGCGGACGCCTTCAACGTCTTTTGGATTTAGGATTAAGAGGAATGACATCCAATCCCACGATTTTTGATAAGGCCATTAGCACAAGTTCGGATTACGACGACCAAATCATAAGACTTAAGGGAGAAGGAAAAAATCCTTTTGAAATTTATGATGCATTGACTATTCAGGATATCCGAAACGCCGCCAATTTATTCCTGCCTGTTTATGAAGAGACTTCATTTTTAGATGGCTATGTGAGCTTAGAGATCGATCCCCGGTTAGCGATGAAGGCGAACGAATCCATCGCCGAGGGC
>CAZAPN010000147.1:1460-4621 GCA_964487145.1 uncultured Planctomycetales bacterium
CTTGCTGGCGGAACTGCGGCAAGAGAGCGAGCGGCTGGCTTACAGAATGGCGGTGTACGACATGATGGACGAGAGAAGGCGGAGGGCGGAGCGGCTCGCGCTGGAGCGTGCCCTTGTGACAAATCCGAGGGCCGAAGACTTTATCAGGCGGTTAATCGTCCTAACCTCATGATCAAAGTCCCTGCCACACAAGCCGGTTTTGAGATTGCTGAAGAATTATTAGCCGAGGGAATCAATGTCAATATGACGCTGATTTTTTCTTTGGATCAATATGTTCAAACAGCCTGGGCCTATTTAAAGGGACTAAATCGGCTTTCGCATAAAACAAAAGATTTAAAAAAGATCCGGTCCGTTGCCAGTGTTTTTGTGAGCCGAGTCGATACTGTTGTGGATAGCCTTTTGCAGGAAAAAATCAAGAAAGAAACTGACCCTGCTTCCCAAGGTCAGCTGGAAAATTTTTTGGGCAAAGCCGCTGTGGAGAATTCTCGCCGTATCTTTGAGAAATTTCAATTATTATTTAATAGCGATCTTTTTCAGAATTTGAAGACTTATGGCGCTGAGCCCCAAAGAGTTCTGTGGGCTTCGACAGGCACCAAAAACCCACAGTATCGTGATATCAAGTATGTGACAGAGTTAATTTCCCGTCCAACCGTCAATACCTTGCCCGAAGATACATTGAATGCTTTCTTGGATCACGGGCAAATTCTTGATGCCTTTCCTAACGGAAGTCCTTCTACGAAAGATTTTTTTGAATCACTGAGTCATACGGGCATTGATATCAACCACGTTTGTGCCAAGTTACTGAGCGATGGATTGGTCGCTTTTGAGAAATCGTTTAATTCTTTGCTGAATTCGATTGCGTCAAAATCTCAAAGTATTTGTGTTCGATAAGTTATTCCTTTTTCCTCATGCGAAATCCCTATAAACCTGCCAGAAATCTTTTCTTTATCTTTTTATTCTTTTCTTTGCTTTCGACTTTTTCTTTTGGTGAAACCGTGAATAAAAACGAAATTTATCAGAATCTTCAAAGCGATTGTCCCGAGGCCGAAACTTTAATGACGGGTCATTGCTACAAGGCTCTGATTCGTAAGGCCTTCATTGATTTTTTGGTTTATGAGGGGACGTTCACGAAGGAAGATATCTATTATAAATTTGCTGTAAAGTTTTCTCCTGATCTTATTCTAGATCCAGAGATTCAAAAGAAAGTCGTTGAGCGGATTCGTCAGGAAGCCTTGATTCCGAAACCCCACCTTGTTATGGAATCCTGGAATTATAATTTAGGTGATGTGGCTAAAGCTTCGGGGCGTATCATTGGGCAATTTACGATTAAAAATAAGGGAGATGGGATTTTGATCATTCGTGGGCTTCGGACCTCCGTTGATTTTATTTCCGTTGCTTTGGAGTCTGACGGAACCATGTCTCCGTCTTTTGGTCTCACAGGTTCTCCAACGGGTTGGCAACAGACGTTAAGGCCCCACAGCGAAGGAAAAATCCATATTCTTTTGGATTTCCAAGAATACAGAGTTCCCCTGGGACCTTTTACGCACAATTTTTGGATTATGTCGAATGACCCTTATCATTCCAAAGGAAATGCGACGGTTGAAGGCAATGTCATTATGGGGAAAGCCGAACCTCAACAGCAGAAAAGAGAAACCGCAAGCGAAATCTTACGTAATTATCGTTCGGGCAGACGATAAAAGCCCGAACGGTCTCCAAGAACCCCCACCCTGGCTGATAATTCTATTTTTCAATTCAAAAAAAGACAGAGATTATTTGTATCCTATCTGGACTATTGATATAATACAAAAAATATAAATTTCAATGAGAAAAATTCTGAAAACAATCCCAAAATTCATTCCGTATAAGGTCTTTATTGTCCTTTACCGTGTTCTTGTCTTTGTTTTCCTTACATTTCTAGGCTATCTTTTTGTAAGTTCTGTCCAGGATTACGCTCTTGCCCAGAGAAAAAAATTATTCCTTGTCCATACAAAAATTATTGCGGCTTCGCTTGATGTTGTCAAATTTAAAAAGCTGTTGGGGGAGGATTCTCCGGAGAAAAATGAGATTTATTTAGAATTTCAGCAGCAATTCACCCGGATGAAACATTCGTATGAGAATTTGAAATATGTTTATTTGATGGAGAAAAAAGGACACGATGTTATTTCGGTGGTAGAAAATATTGAAGAAAGCCCGGAAATGCCTTCCTCCCAACCCGGGGATGTGTATTATGAAGCGTCTGCCGAGTTTCGTTCTCTTTTTGAAAGAGGAGATGGGCTTGTGGAAGGTCCTTTGACTGACCGATGGGGAACTTTTTATTCGGCCCTCGTTCCAATAAAGGATCCCGCCACCCACCAGACATTAGCTGTTTTTGGGGTAGATCTTGACCTCAAAGGTTGGCAGCATGAGTTGAGACCTGTTACGTGGTTAGCCTTGATTGCGGCCATTGTTTTTTTTGGAGCGCTCTTTATTCTTTTAAATTTATTAACTTATCAGCGGGATGTCATTCATCGTTTAACGGCAAATGAAGAGAGGTATCGACAGGTCGCAGATAACAGTCACGACTGGATATGGGAGACGGATCCGAATGGGTTTTTAACTTATAGTAGTCGGGCTGTTCGTACGATTCTGGGTTATGAAATAGACGAAGTTATTAATAAAAAATATTTTTATGATCTTTGTTCGTTCGAAGATCGGGAACGCCTTCGTCTGGAAGTGAACCGCGTCCTGGATGATTTAGACCTGGTTTTTCAGGAAATCGTTAAAATGCGACACAAGAATAACAACGAGATTATTTTAGAGGTCCGAGGTTTTGCCCGCCTCGATCAAGATGGGCAGATTGCTGGTTGGCGTGGGATGGCTCGCGATGTCACTCGACTTAAACAACAAGAAAATCGAATGATGAACTTGGCCAAGTTTTCGCTGGAAAACCCAAACCAAGTTTTGCGCGTTTCGTTGGATGGGACAATCCTTTATGGCAACTCCGCCTCGAAAAATTTGCTCCAACACTGGGGCGTTAAAATTGGGGAATTAGTCCCCAAAGAGTGGCGTAGAACCATTGAGGAGTCTTTAGGCATGAATCATCCTCTGGAAAAACAGATTTCTATTGAGGATAAAGTTTTTTTGTTCATTTTGACCCCTGTGAAGGAGTCCGAGTATATTAA
>CAZAPN010000148.1:0-4493 GCA_964487145.1 uncultured Planctomycetales bacterium
CGCGATGGAATTCCGGAAATTCATCTAAAAATAGGACCCCGTTATGAGCGAGGCTAACTTCTCCGGGCCTTGGATTGGATCCTCCTCCAACGAGGGCTACGTCCGAACTTGTATGATGCGGAGATCGAAAAGGGCGGGTCGTGATCAATCCGACTTGGGGATTCACAAGGCCCATGACGGAATGAATTTGGGTGGTTTCCAGTGCTTCGGACAACGTCATGTCGGGTAGAATGGTGGGCAATCTCTTGGCCAACATGGTTTTCCCGCTCCCGGGCGAACCGATCAAAAGGACATTGTGTCCACCGGTTGCTGCCACCTCCAGACCTCGCTTAATGGATAGTTGGCCTTTGACGTCCGCAAAGTCGATGTCATAGGACAGGGGCTGTTGGAATACAGAGTTTATATCCAGAGAATAGGGTTTGATCGAATTTTGTTCTATAAGAAAATGAATCGCTTCATGAAGGGTTGTCACAGGGTAGACTTTAATATGATTGACGATGGCGGCTTCTGGGGCATTGATTTTGGGAAGGATTATTCCCTGAAATTGATTTTGGGGAAACGCCATGGCGATCGGAAGTGCCCCTTGGATGGCGTGGATGCTTCCGTCTAACGAGAGAGTTCCCAAAATGATAAATTGATTTAACGAAGAAGCCGGGATTTGTTCAGTTGCCGCTAAAATCCCTAAGGCTATCGCCAAATCAAACGAAGGGCCTTCTTTTTTAATGTCCGCGGGAGTGAGATTGATTGTGATGCGGTGCGCGGGAAATTTGTAGCCGCTATTTTTTATGGCGGCACGAACCCGTTCTTTGCTTTCTTTGACGGCGTTATCAGGAAGACCGACAATAAGGGTGGCCGGAAGGCCGCGGGAGACATCAACTTCGATGGTGGTTGGATAGGCTTCTAATCCGGACAAGGCATAGCTGTAAATCTTAGCCAACATAATACTTGCGTCCAGATGGTCATTTTGGGTTTATGGCGTGTTTTGAAGCAATATCATTCGAGAAAGACCTTGCTTTTTTAGATACCCAAAATTATAATGTACAGTAACATAAATCCAATTTTTCGTCAATCTTTAAGGCGGGCAAGGTTATGACTGATTTTTTTAAAGAAATTTTTAGTAATTCTGTTTTTATCATTACCATGATCGCCTGGATTCTCGCTCAACTTATCAAAGTTGTTTTGGGCGTTATCCGGGAGAAAAGATTCAATTTTCGTTGGTTTGTGGGGACAGGAGGAATGCCCTCCAGCCATGCGGCGGGTGCCACCGCGTTAGCCACAAGCTGCGGAATCCAATTGGGATTTGATTCGGTTGTCTTTGCTTTGGCGGCTGTTTTTGCCATGGTCACCATGTTTGATGCCCAGGGTGTTCGACGGGAAACCGGCCAGCAAGCGGGTATTTTGAACAAAATTTTAGAGGATATCTATTGGCGTGGAAAAATCGAACCGCAACGACTGAAGGAACTCATCGGGCATACGCCTGTACAGGTTTTTATCGGAGCTTTAATCGGGTTATTGATTGCTTTATTTTTAAATAGGGTCTTTTGAAAAGTTGTCAGTTTCTTAAAAGGAGAATAGATTATGAGCCCCAAAGGGAAAGTTTTGCTTATCGGAATTGGTATTGTCATTCTTGTCGGTTTAGGTTTTGTTTTTAGTCGCAACGAATCTTCCGTGGTAACATCAGAACCGAAGGGGAAAGTGACGCAAGGTTCGGCCAAAGAACTTTATGAAAAAGCTGGCCGTTTGCAACAGGACAACGAGCTTCAAGCCGCCAAAGAAACTTATAAAAGCATTATTACAGATTATCCTGATTTTAATGGGATCGAAAATGTTCAGAAAGATTTAGAAACTTTAAATATGCGTTTGATTTTGTCGGCCGTTGATGGGCCGAACACGGTTGTTCATGAAGTCCAGACGGGGGATTCGTTAGCCAAGATCGCCAAGAAATATAACACGACGGTCGAGCTCATTAAAAAAAGTAACAATCTTGAGAGTGATATTATTCGGCTGGGGCAAAGGATTAGAATTTGGAAAGGGGTCTTTAGCGTTTTGGTTGATAAGTCCCAGAATAATTTGATGCTGAAAAGCGATAACGAATTGGTCAAGGTTTATCGAGTGGCGACGGGCAAGAACAATTGTACTCCCGTCGGCACTTTTACCATCACGACCAAACTCGTCGATCCTGTCTGGTATAAAAGTGGTGCAATCATTTCTCCCGAAGACCCAGAAAATGCTTTAGGGTCACGATGGATGGGATTTGATTTGGCCGGATATGGGATCCATGGGACCAATCAACCAGATTCCATCGGAAAACAAGTCACGCAAGGGTGTGTCCGCATGAAAAAAGACGACGTGGAAGAATTGTATAGCATCCTGCCTGTGGGAACCCAAGTGACGATTGTCGATTGAAACCAAAATTCCTTCAATAACGATTGAGAAAACATGTATCGACTTGAATTTGAAAAGCCAATTTTAGAACTTGAGATTAAGATCCAGGAGCTCAAGAACATCGGATCTCACGGGAAATCCGTTAAGCTGGACATTTCTTCGGAAATCAAAAAGCTTGAAGAGAAATTGGGCAAGATGAAAAAAGATGTCTATGGCAGCTTGTCCCCGTGGCAAAAGGTCCAGATTGCTCGACATCCCCAGCGACCTTACACGTTAGATTATATCCGGATGATCTGTACAGACTTCATTGAACTCCACGGTGACCGCTTGTTCGCCGATGATTTTGCTTTGTTGGGAGGATTGGCAAAGATTGATGATATTCAAGTGATGGTGATGGGGCATCAAAAAGGCCGCGATACCAAGGAAAATGTTATGCGCAATTTCGGCTGTGCCCATCCCGAAGGATATCGTAAAGCGATTCGTTTGATGAAGTTGGCTGAAAAAATGAAAGTCCCTATCGTTATTATGATTGATACTCCAGGAGCTTATCCGGGAATTGGCGCTGAAGAACGGGGCCAAGCCCAAGCCATTGCTTATAATTTGAGAGACATGATGGATATCGCGTGTCCCATAGTCGCGACGGTGATTGGAGAAGGAGGCAGCGGCGGAGCTTTGGGAATTGGGATTGCGGATAAAGTTTGTATCCTTCAAAACGCGTATTATTCCGTTATTTCCCCGGAAGGGTGCGCTTCGATTTTATGGAGAAATAGCTTGAGAGCACCCGATGCGGCTGAAGCTTTAAAATTAACCGGAGAAGACCTTATCAAATTCGGGATTGTTGATGAAATCATTCCTGAGCCGCTGGGCGGCGCCCATCGGGACCCCGAAAAGACAGCGGAAAATTTTAAGAAAATTGTCATGAAGTATGTGAAACAGTTGTCAGGTTTATCGAAGTCTGTTTTATTAGAAGAACGTTACGAGCGTTTTCGCAGAATTGGTGCTTCATCCGGCGATTAAGTCTGACCAAGTCCTAAAGTTGTTCAAGACATTTCATGAAGAAATCCTGCCTTAAGAAATCCTTAACTTCATCGATTCGCCCTTGTCATCATATTGGATTGTTTGTTTCTGACCTTGAGAAAATGACCCGATTTTATGTTGATAAATTTGGATTTGCATTGCTGCGTGATTCGATGATTGACGCGGGACCCATGAAAAAGATTTTTGGAATTAACGCTGATTGCCTCATGCGTTATTTGGAGTTGAAAGGCCTAGGCTTGGAGCTTTTTTATGTTCCTCAAGCAAAGATGAAAAAGCGTGATTTGAAAAACTTAGGATATCATCATTGGAGTTTTTTGGTCAAAGACAAAGACGCCTTTTGCCGTGATCTGGCGCGACAATCGGTTGAGGTGATTCAAGTTCCCCGTCCCCACGGTTTCACTTATTTTGTTAGAGATCCCGAAAATAATTCGATTGAAATCAAAAGTTATCAGTTGTAGCGGAGATTGGCGATGGAGAAAGATATTCGAGACCTGTCCTTGGAGGAACTGACGGCTTATTTAGTGGGTATGGGTGAAAAACCTTTCCGGGCCCAACAGATCTTTGAATGGATTTATCAAAAGAATGTTTGGGGCCTTGATGAGATGAAAACTCTTTCCTCTGACCTTCGAGAAAGGCTCAAAAAGGATTTTTGTTTGCCTAAAGGGGTGATTGCTCAAAAACAAATTTCTCATGATGGTACAACTAAATTTTTGTTCGATTTGCATGATCATGAGAAAGTGGAGACTGTTTTAATCCCGACGGAGAAAAGAACGACGGCTTGTATTTCAACCCAAGCCGGATGCAAATTTGGGTGCCTGTTTTGTGCCAGCGGCCTGCGCGGCTGGGCCCGCGATTTGACTTGCGCGGAAATTTTGATGCAGGTTTTGTACGTCAAAGAGGAATCGCAAAAGCACAAAAGGCCTTTGTCGCACATTGTTTTTATGGGAACGGGAGAGCCGTTGGACAATTTCTCGAATCTCCTGAAAGCGATCCGAACTATCAATTCTCCTAAGGGATTGAATATCGGGGCCAGACACATAACGATTTCCACCGTCGGCCTTATTCCGCAA
>CAZAPN010000149.1:0-4384 GCA_964487145.1 uncultured Planctomycetales bacterium
GGAATTGAAGGTGGACAGCAGAGTTTTAGTCCCTCGCCCGGAAACAGAGCTTTTGGTGGAAGCTGTTATTGAAAAAGCGAAGGATTTTTCTGGACGACCGTTAAGGATTCTGGACTTAGGGACCGGCAGTGGCAATATTCCAATCGCTTTAGCCAAAAACATTTTTTCATCAGAGCTTATTTCGATTGATATTTCCGAAGACGCTTTAAACGTTGCCCGCGAGAACGCATTTCGCCACGAAGTGTCTTCTCAGATTGAGTTTAGACAAGGAGATCTTTTTAACGCTTTAAATACGGACGATGAAAAATTTGATTTCATTGTTTCGAACCCCCCGTATATTCCTCGAGGAGAAATTCAGAATTTACCCCCCGATGTTCAGCAAGAGCCGCGGCTTGCCTTAGAAGCCGGCGAAGACGGACTCTATTTTTATCGGCAGATCATTCCTCAAAGCATCATGCATCTTAAAAAAGACGGAATACTTTTTTTAGAGATAGGGGATGGTCAGCGTGATCAAATCGAAGATATTTTTAAATTCACGGGCCGGTATCCAAAGATTAATTTTATGAATGATTATTTTCAAACTCCACGGATTGTAATCGCAGAGGTGAAAAATGGATAAATTGATTATTGAAGGCGGGCATAGACTGGAAGGCGAAATTAAAGTCAGCGGTTCGAAGAATGCCGCCCTGCCAATCATGGCCGCGACCCTGTTGACGGATGAGGATTGCGTCATTTCCAACGTCCCTAAATTAAGGGACACGATGACCATGATTAAGTTATTGCGTTCTTTAGGAAAAAATGTTGAGATGGAAAAGGATCGCCTTGTGATTACCTCTCGAGGGGAGGCTAGTTATGTCGCTGATTATAAATTGGTTTCGACGATGCGAGGTTCCTTTTGTGTTTTAGGGCCTTTACTTGCCAAATTTCGAAAAGCGAAAGTTTCGTTACCGGGAGGATGTATTATTGGGGTGCGCCCCGTTGATTTGCATTTAAAAGGCATGGAAGCTTTGGGCACGAAAATTGAGATTGAGGGCGGGTATGTTGTCGCCAGCACAAAGAGATTAAAAGGGGTCCCTCTTTATTTAGGGGGAAGTTTTGGTTCTTCGGTTTTGGCCACGGCCAATGTCATGATGGCCGCGACCTTGGCCGAGGGAGAAACCGTGATCGAATCCGCGGCCTGTGAGCCGGAAGTTGAGGATTTGGCTAATTTTCTCGTTTCGATGGGTGCGAGAATCAAAGGCCAAGGTTCTCCGCGGATTAGCATTACAGGGGTTAAGCATCTTTATGGCACACACTATAGCTTAATCCCGGACCGGATTGAAGCCGGAACATTTTTAATTATGGCAGCCGCGACCAAAAGCCGTTTGACCGTGAAAGATGCTGTTCCCGCCCATTTATCAGCCTTACTCGATAGTCTTTATTTATCGAATGTTGATGTCAAAGCCACCGGGAATGTCATTAAAGTGGACGGCGGCAAAAATCTCAAACCGGTTAATATTTCGACCTATCCTTATCCGGGCTTCCCGACAGATCTTCAGGCGCAATTCATGGCGCTCATGGCTTTTGTCCCCGGGATTAGCGTTATCACGGACAAGGTTTACCCGGATCGTTTTATGCATATTGCGGAGCTCAATCGTATGGGTGCCAATATCCGTCGAGAAGGGATGAATGCGATTGTTCAGGGTGGCAAAGCTTTGTATGGGGCTCCTGTCATGGCGTCAGACTTGCGTGCCTCTGCGGCTTTGGTGATTGCCGGTTTGGCCGCCAAGGGAAAAACAGAAATCCATCGTATTTATCACCTCGAACGGGGTTATGAAGATCTCGAATCAAAATTATCAAAATTAGGAGCTAAGATTTACCGACAAAAGGAGTGATCTTGTGATTCTCGTTATTGATAATTATGATTCCTTTACCTATAATCTTGTCCAATATCTCGCTGAATTAGGCGCTGATGTTAAAACTTGCCGTAATGATAAAATTTTTATCGAGGAAATCCGAAAAATTCGCCCGGAACAAATTGTGATTTCTCCGGGGCCTGGTCGTCCTGAAAATGCCGGGATCTCGGTTGCCGTTATCAAAGAGTTTGCCGGGAAAATTCCCATCTTAGGCGTTTGTTTGGGGCATCAGGCGATCGGTTTTGCCTATGGGGGAAAAATTATTCATGCCAAAAAGCTCATGCACGGCAAGACATCCAAAATTTATCACAACAAATCAGGAATTTTTAAATCCATCGATAATCCTTTCGAAGCAACCCGTTATCATTCTCTTGTCATCGAACGGCAAAGTTTGCCTTCGTGTTTAGAAATTACGGCTTGGACCAAAGGGGACAATGAGATCATGGGGGTCAAGCATAAGCGATATGCTTTGTGGGGTGTGCAATTCCATCCCGAATCCGTTCTGACGACAGCGGGTAAATCATTATTGAAAAATTTTATTTCCTTAAAATGAACGAATTCATCTTAAAAGTTCAGCGGGGTGAGAATCTTTCCATCGACGAGATTCAAGCCGTCATGCGTGAGATTATGTCCGGAATCCTTTCGGAAAGCGACATTGAAGCTTTTCTGTCGGGATTACGTCGCAAGGGGGCAACCATAGACGAAATCACAGGCGCCGCTCGGATTATGCGTCAGTTTGTGATTCCGGTTAAAACCAAACATGGAGTGATTTTAGATACCTGTGGGACTGGGGGAGATAAAAAAGGAACGTTTAATATTTCAACGGTCTCTGCCCTAGTTGTTGCCGCTTGCGGGGTCGCTGTCGCCAAGCACGGCAATCGTTCTGTCTCCAGCCGTTGCGGCAGTGCGGATATTTTAGAGGCCCTGGGAGTGAATCTTAATCTTGACCCTGACCAATTGGGACAATGTTTGGACGATGTGGGGATTGCGTTTTTATTTGCGCAAAGATTGCATCCTGCCATGAAACATGTGGCGCCTGTCCGCAAACGGATGGGGGTTGAAACGATCTTTAATATTTTGGGTCCCTTGACAAACCCCGCGAAAACGACCCATCAGATGATGGGTGTTTATGATAAAGGTTTGGTCGAACCGTTGGCCCATGTTTTAAAGAATTTGGGTCTTAAAAAGGCACTCGTTGTGCATGGTCATGATGGTTTGGATGAGGTGACAACAACCGGGCCGACCTTTATGAGTGAATTTAACGGGAAAGAAGTCTTGTCATATTCTTTCTCTCCGAAGGAATATGGAATGACGATTGCCAGTCTCGACGATTTAAAAGGGGGAGACTTGGAAGCCAATGTGCGTATCGCCAAAGATATTCTTGAAGGGAAAGGGGGCCTCAAGAGAGAAGCTGTCATTCTTAATGCGGCCTGCGGACTTTATATCGGTGATGCCGTGAAGACCATTTCCGACGGGATTTCGATGGCAACGGCTTGTCTTGATTCGGGCAAGGCCAATCAAAAACTATTCGAGCTAAAGGAATTCACTCATCGTGGCCAATGATTTTTTAGAGAAAATCTTAGAGCACAAGCGTTTTCTCCTCAAGGAAAAGAAGGCTTTTTTCCAATCATTAAAAGATAAGATTAAGACTGAAAAGTTCTCGCGTTATAAACTTTTTAAAGAAGCGATTTCTTCCCCTGGCAAGATCCATCTGATTGCCGAAATCAAAAAGGCGTCCCCTTCGCAAGGCCTGATTTGCCAAAATTTTGATGTTCGCCAAATAGCCAAGATTTATGTCCAGAATCATGCGTCGGCTTTGTCGGTCTTGACTGAAGATAAATTTTTTTTAGGAAAAATTCCGTATATTCGAACGGTCACGGAAAATTTCAGTATCCCTGTTTTAGCCAAGGATTTTTTCATCGACGAAGTGCAGATTTATGAGGCCTTTTCGATGGGCGCGAGCGCTATTCTTTTGATTGTGGGGATTTTAACCGATAAAGAACTCACCCATCTTTTAAAGACAGCCATCAAGTTGGATTTGGATTGTTTGGTTGAAATCCATGACGAGCGAGAACTTAAACGGGCGCTGAGTGCCGGGGCCGAGATTATTGGAATCAATAATCGAAATCTTCATACTTTTGAAGTTGATTTGAACGTTTCACGCCAGATCATTCCCCAAATTCCTAAGGACAAAGTGATTGTGGTTGAAAGCGGAATCAAAACGCATCAGGAAATTCAAGAGTTGGAGAAATTAGGGGCGAATGCAGTCTTAGTTGGAGAAACTTTTCTTAAAGCCACAGATATCGATCAAAAGGTTAAAGAAGTTTTTCATGGTCAGAGTTAAAATTTGCGGCATTACCAATTTAAAAGACGCTTTAAAAGCGTCTAGGTTTTTAGCACGGCAAGCAATTGTCATATTGCCAATCATAAATACATAATTGATTATGTTCTTTTCAAACTTTTAAAGTCTCATCAAGGCTCATGATGTG
>CAZAPN010000150.1:0-4365 GCA_964487145.1 uncultured Planctomycetales bacterium
CCATGCCTGCGGTCTTTCTGACCGGGATCGTATTTTCCTCATCCAGCACATCCAGCTCCACATCATCCCCCACGCTGTTGGCCGGATAAAAACCAACCATCCCCTTCGCCTGCAAAAGTTTTTCGCGAATGATTCTGTCTAATAATTTATTGGCATCTTGAAAGACTTTTTGTGCTTCTTTTCCAGCTTTTTCATCATTAAGAATTTCAGGATATTTTCCTTTGACTTCCCATAGCTGGAAAAACGGCGTCCAATCGATTTTTTCTCGGATTTCGGGGATGGGAAATTCAGAAAATATTTTTGTCCCAAAAAACGTTGGTTTTTCGACAAAATAATGTTTCCAGTCAAATGACGGTTTTCGCCTCCGAGCCTCGTTAATTGTTAAAAGGTTTGTCGATTCTGTTTTTCCCGCATAGTCCGAGCGGATTTTGGAATACTCAACGTGAATTTCTTCAAGAAAACTTTCTTTCAGAGTTGGTGTCATCAGTTTTCGAACGATGTCTGCGCAACGTGACGCATCCGGAACATGCAGGACTTTGTCGGTGTATTCCGGCGCAATTTTCACGGCCGTATGGAGTTTGGATGTGGTGGCCCCTCCGACAAGCAAAGGCATCGACAGCCCTTCGTGTTTGAATTCTTGGGCGACATGGACCATTTCTTCCAAGGACGGGGTAATCAATCCGCTTAAGCCCACGATGTCCACTTGATGTTTTTTCGCAGCGCGGATAATTTCTTGAACAGGGATCATAACCCCGAGGTCAATCATTTCGTATCCGTTGCACGCCAAAACCACCGAAACAATATTTTTCCCGATATCATGGACATCGCCTTTGACCGTGGCCAAAAGGATCTTTCCGGCGGATGTTTGTTTGGCCCCGGCGCCCTTTTCTTTTTCCATAAACGGTTCAAGATACGCGACCGCTTTTTTCATGACACGAGCGCTTTTGACGACCTGAGGCAAAAACATTTTTCCCGCCCCAAACAAATCGCCGACAATTTTCATCCCCGACATGAGCGGCCCTTCAATGACTTTTAAGGGTGATCCGTATTTTTGTAAGGCTTCTTCCGTGTCGGGATTGATATATTCCGTGAGTCCATTGATCAAAGCATGGGACAGCCGTTCTTCGACGTTGGCCTTGCGCCAGGCCGATTCTTTCTCGGGAGTTTTTCCGGCCGAAACACCTTTTGAGGCATAATCGATCAATCGTTGGGTAGCCTGCGGATTTCGGTTAAAAATCACATCTTCGATTAAATTGCGAAAGTCGTTCGGAATCTCTTCATAAATCCCGATTTTGCCGGCATTGACGATTCCCATATCCAGGCCGGCTTTGATCACGTGATATAAAAAGACCGTGTGCATGGCCTCGCGGATCGGTTCATTACCGCGAAATGAGAATGACAAATTGCTAATACCGCCGCTCACCAGAGCGCCCGGCAGATTCGTTTTGATAAGTTTGACCGCCTCGATAAAGTTGACGGCATAATTGTTATGTTCGTCCATGCCGGTTGCTATCGCCAAAACATTGGGATCAAAAATGATATTGTGCGGATCAAAATCGACTTGTTTAGTCAGAATGTCATAGGATCGTTGGCAAATTTCAAATTTCCGTTCGGTCGTATCACCCTGTCCCTTTTCATCGAATGCCATCACAACCGCCATGGCCCCATACTTTTTGATGAGCTGAGCTTTGGCTTTGAATCCCTCTTCTCCGTCCTTAAGACTGATCGAATTGATGATGGATTTGCCCTGGACACACTTTAATCCGGATTCAATAACAGACCATTTGGATGAATCGATCATAATGGGCACGCGACAAATATCCGGTTCGGATGAAATGTAATTTAAAAATGTTTGCATGCACTTTTCGCTATCGAGCATGGCTTCATCCATGCTGATGTCAATGATCTGGGCGCCGTCTTCGACTTGCTGGCGGGCGATCTGAAGGGCTTGTTCATAATCATTGTTACGGATAAGTTTTGCGAATTTGGCAGAACCCGAAACATTGGTGCGCTCGCCGATATTCACAAAATTGGTTTCGGGCCGGATCACGAGCGGCTCCAGTCCGCTTAAACTCGGAAAAGGATTCAGCGGCCGCGTTGAGCGAGGAGTGATCTCCTTAACAGCTTCGGCAATTGATCGAATATGTTCGGGTGTTGTACCGCAACAGCCTCCTACGATATTCAAAAGTCCATCTTTGGCGAATTTTTTAAGGACTTCCGCCATCATTTGCGGCGTTTCGATATATTGACCGAATTCATTAGGCAGCCCTGCATTAGGATAACAACTTAAAAAGCAATGGGCCACATTCGACAGTTCTTGTAAATACGGACGCATTTCGCTTGCGCCCAAAGCGCAGTTGATGCCAACACTAAAAAGGTTCGCGTGCGAAATCGAAATCCAAAAGGCCTCTGCGGTCTGGCCGGAAAGGGTCCGTCCGCTTTTATCGCTGATCGTGACCGAAATCATAATAGGACGTGAAATGTGTTTTTCTTCAAAATAAGTCTGGATAGCAAAGAGCGCAGCCTTGCAGTTTAGCGTGTCAAAAACGGTCTCAACCAAGAGAAGATCAACTCCCCCTTCGATTAAACCTTTCACCTGTTCGCGATAGGCGGCGACCATGTCATCATAGGTGACCGCACGAAACGACGGATTGTTGACATCAGGGGACATCGATGTGGTTTTATTCGTGGGTCCCATGGACCCAGCGACAAATCGGGGTTTTTGTGGATTTCGTTTGGTGAATTCATCTGCAACCCAGCGCGCCAATTTTGCTGATTGCAAATTCATTTCATAGACATGAGCTTCAAGTCGGTAATCCGCCATCGAAATGCTTGTGGCGTTAAAGGTGTTGGTCTCGATTAAATCTGCACCGGCTTCTAAATAGGCGCGATGGATATCTTCGATGATCTTGGGCTGGGTCAAAGAGAGTATGTCGTTGCACCCCTTGAGATCACAGGAATGATTTTGGAATTGCTTGCCGCGAAACGCTTTTTCATCCAATTTGTGACGCTGGATCATGGTGCCCATGGCGCCGTCTAAGATGAGGATGCGTTTTTGCGCGATATCTTTTAATAATTTCACGCGATCAGGACTTGCTTTTTTAAAATTAAATGGCCACATGATTATCGTGCCTTTAATGAGTGCTGCCAATTTTGAGAAACGGTTTTTCGCGACCGATACATGGCTGAAGTTTTGGGTATCGCTAAACTCGACCCTGAATTTCGGTCAAAAAAATCAAACCCGACACCGCTCTCGGGTAGGAATTCGGACCAGTCGGTTAATTCCCTATTGATCTTATTATAAGGACATACTTCCTGGCAAATATCGCAGCCAAAAAGCCATCCATTATTTTCTTTTAACTCGGACGGACTTAACGCTGTCTTTCGTTCAATGGTTTTATATCCGATGCAGCGTTTGGCATCAATAAAACTTTTTGGCTTTATGGCTTTCGTCGGACAAGCATCAATGCACCGCCGGCATTGGCCGCAGTTTTTACGAATGGGTTGGTCCGTCTCAATTTCAAGGTTTGTGAGGACCACCCCAATAAAAAAATATGATCCCCATTTGGGGTGAATCACCATCGAATTCTTCCCTAAAAATCCGATTCCGGCCTTCAAGGCCAAGCTTCGCTCCGCCAACGGCCGGCTGTCTACCCCCGAATAACATTCACTGCCCGGAACATTTGTTCTGATGAATTGCTCAAGTTTTCTCAGTCGTTCCCCCAGGCAGGTATGATAATCTTTCCCAACCGCATAACGTGCGACCTTCCATTGCTGTGGAAGATGTTTTTCGTTGGTATTGGAATAGCGTTTAATAACAATAATCGCCGACTTAACACCTTTTAATAAAAGATCAGGGTTCTTTTTAAAGGCCAAATGACGTTTTAAGTAATCCATCTGGCCGTTATAGCCGGCTTTTAGCCATTGCTGATACAATTTGATATCGCTTCCAATTTCCGGTGAAGTAAAACGGCAATCATCCAGGCCCAGTTCCTGAATGGCGTACGAATATATTTTATCTTTAAGAGACATTTGTTAGTAGTTAATTTTGATAAAAATAAGTTAGCGAGTTCACGAGTTGGCGCGTTGACGAGTTGCAGTGACTTATTAACTCGTTGAACTCGTTAACTGGATAACTCGTCAACTATCTTCCCTTTAAGCGCATGTGTCGATGAGCCCGTGATCTTGATTTGAACAAAGTCTCCGCGCCGATAGTTCCCAGCCGGAATAATAACAAGTTTATTGGTGTCCGTCCGTCCTTGAAAATCCTTATCGGATTTAGAGGTCTGTTCTTCCTCGATCAGGACCTCTTCTATCTTTCCGATGTAAGATCTGTTGATCTCAAGCGTGATCTGTTTTTGAAGT
>CAZAPN010000151.1:0-4343 GCA_964487145.1 uncultured Planctomycetales bacterium
GTGGGTAATTTAGGTAAGATGATTTTAGGCCAGACGAAGATCATTCCTTGTACGCCGGCCTCAGTTATCGCTTTAATTAAATCAGTCCATGTTCCTTTGAAGGGAAAAGAAGCAGTTGTGGTTGGACGAAGCGAAATTGTTGGTAAACCTGTTAGCCTTCTGCTCTTAGAGGAATCCGCAACAGTCACGGTTTGCCATAGTGGAACAAGCAACGCGGGCCGCCTTGAAGCGCATATTGGTCGTGCGGATATTTTAGTTGTCGCGATGGGCAAACCCCATTTTATCAAAGGTGAGTGGATCAAGCCGGGGGCCATCGTCATTGATGTCGGCATCAATCAGGTGGACGGAAAAATGGTAGGGGATGTCGAATTTGAATCAGCCAAACAGAAGGCTGGTTTTATTACCCCTGTCCCGGGGGGTGTTGGCCCCGTGACGGCCGTTATGCTTATGAAAAACGTCATAGAAGCTTTTAAAGAACAAAATCATATTTCCTCATGAAGAAGATCCTGATCCTCGGTCAATCTGTTGCTTGCGCTCAGGCCATAGAAATGATTCGCCAACATGACCAGGAAAGCGAAATCACGCTTTTGTGTTTCGAAGAACATCTTCCGTATGACCGCCATCTTTTGCCGGACTTGTTGGCCAAGGAGATCCCCGAGGAGAAAGTGTTTTATCAATCGGACCGTTTTTATACCCAACATAAGATTAATATTTTAACCGGTAAAGAGCTGGCCCGTATTGATTTTAAACGAAATCGTGTCATTTTTGAGACCAAAGATTTTGTGAGCTATGATATTCTTCTCATCGGCGATGTTCCCAAACAGCGATTGCCGGATATCAAGGGGTATCAGAAAACAGGCGTTTTTAGTTTTAAGACCTTAAGTGAAATTAAAACGATCACAGGGTTGTTGCCGATCATTGAAACGGTTTGTATTCAGACGACCGAAATCAGCGGATTAAGAATAGCCGAAAGTTTTGTCAAACGCGGCAAGGAAGTCCTTTTGGTCGTTCCCCAACCCCATTTGCTTTCCAATTATTTTGACAAGGAATCCGGAGACTTTGTGGCTAAGATCCTGGAGGAGAAAGGCGTACGGATTTTTTTGAATAATGGGATCCAGCAGATTCTCGGTGAGGCAGATACCAAAGCGATCCGTTTGAGTATGAATAAAGTTTTAGCCTGCCAGATGGTGATTTTAGACCAGGCGAAACCTGATTTGCGGTTATTCCAGGATACCCCTTTGCAACCTCAAGCCGGCATTCCGGTTGATAATTCCTTAAGGACATCGGTGTCAAATGTCTTTGCCATGGATCGGGTCGCTGTTTTAAAAGCATATGAGGGTTTTGGGGACTATGGCCTTTCAACGGATTTGGTTAAGGAACAAGGAGTGGTCGTTGCGGCTAACATTCTGGGACAAGAAAACACTCTCTCATCCCGACGGCCAGTGATGTCTTTCCGTCTTTTTGATAACGCTATTTTCTTGATCGGCGAATTAACGTTAGGGGATGAGGTCCGAACAGAAATCCGTTATCTTGATACGCACAAGCAGTATACAAAAATATTTATCAAAAATGATATTCTTTCCGGCGCGATCCTTATCAACCCAACACAGATTCTCCTCGAAAAGATTCAACGTTTAATCGAAGAGAAGAAATATATCCCGGGGTTGGAAGAACAAATTTTGAAAGATGACTTGGATTTTGCTGAGCTCAGTCTGCGTTTTCCTGGTGCTGTGATGCCAGAGAGAAGCGCTTCGGTCAACGAAAGTGATTCGGGGGATTTAGGACCCATCTCGTTAGATCCCCCACAGTCTGCCAATTAAAAAGTCTATGTCACCCATTGTGTTATCGAAAGAATATGGTAGAATTAAAATGTTAAATCCGATGAGACACAAAATTTTTCTTGCTAAAAAGGAAAATATGTATTATTCTTTCCCGCAGAAGGAGTTACCGACTAAAAGCAGGCTCTTGCCAAAACTTTTCCTTTTTATTCTCTCATTTTTCGTTGTTCAAACCCTTGCTTTTGCTCTTGAAAAGAAAGATATTATTTCCGAATACCGAAACAAAGGTTATGAGGCCCAGCAAAAAGGGGATTTGAACGGAGCCCTGGCGAATTATACGAAGGCTGTTTCTCTTGGGCTCGATACAGCGGAAGTTTATAATGATATAGGTGTCATTTATGAACAGGGTGGTTCTTTAGATAAGGCCGAGGAAAGCTATCTTACCGCTCTTCAGAAAGACAAGAATTATCTTCCCACATATATGAATTTGGGCTGTTTGTATGAGCGAAAAGGCAATGTCACCAAGGCCGCCGAATATTTGCAAAAACGGATCGAGGCCGGTGACCCCGATGATCCTTGGACGACAAAAGCCGAGGACAAGTTAAGAGGGCTTGCGAAAAAGTCCCCAGCGATTAAAGAATGGTTATCCATTCGTGAAGCTCAACGAAAACAGCGGCAAGCCAAGATGAGCGCAAATCAAGAATTGACTCAGCAGATGATGGCGGCCGACCATCATTTAGCGCGAGCCAAAATGTTAGAGAAGGAGGGAAAAAACATCCAAGCGTTGGAAGAGTATAACAAAGCGTTGTTTTATACACCCGATAATCCCAAAATTCTTCAATCCCGAAAGATGGTCCTCTATAAGATGACCAAACAGCAAGTTCAAGATCATGTTGATTCTGCTATGAAATATTTGAATATGGGTGATACGTCTTCTGCCAAGGTTGAATTTCGTAATATACTCACCGTTATCCCGGACGAACCCATTCACGTCACGGAATAAATACCATAATCAATCTTTAAATATGATGTTACGTTAGCATGCCTCATCCGAAGTTATTCCTTATTGATGCACACGCGTTGTGCTATCGTTCCTTTTTTGCCATCAAGGGGCTTTCAACGAGTTATGGACAAGCCACGAATGCGGTTTATGGCTTTGTCAATACTCTGCGGAAAATCTTCCGGGATTATCATCCTGAATATATGGCCGTGTGTTTTGACGTCGGCAAGAAGACGAAACGCCAGGAACGGTTTAAAGAATATAAAATCCATCGGCCGATGATGCCGGATGATTTGATTAGTCAATTGCCGATTATCAAAGAAGTTGTTTCGGCCTATCAGTTGCCTATTTTTGAGATGGAAGGGTTTGAGGCTGACGATATTATCGCGACATTAGTCACCAAGATGAATGAGGAAGATTTGGAAATTGTTATCGTCAGCGGTGATAAAGATATGTTTCAACTGGCGAACAATCGTGTTCGGTTCTTTGACCCGAAAAAAGATGTAATCCTCGATGAGGCTGATGTGAAAATCAATCTGGGGATTGATCCCAAGTTTATCCCCGATTATATCGGCTTGGCCGGTGATAAAACGGACAACATCCCGGGTGTCATGGGCATCGGCGATGTCTCGGCGAGGGAACTGATAACGGCCTATGGGTATTTAGAGAATATTTTATCGCATGCCGAAGAAATCAAGTCAAAAAGCCTCAAGGAAAAAATCGTCCAGCAAAAGGACCAAGCTCTTTTGAGCAAAGAATTGGCCCTTTTGGATTGCCATGTTCCGATTAAATTTGATTTAAAAACGTTGAAGGTCGCTCCTTTTGACGAAAGGCGGCTTTTCGAGCTTTTTAAGAAGCTTGAATTTCGAAAGCTAGCCGATGAAATTTCGTTGGAATCTTCTCCTGAAGAAAAAAATGAGGTTGTGAAATTGGACGCCCCTCAAGAGCTTAACGAGCTCGCTGACCAAATCAAGAAGAACAAACAGTTTTCTTTTTTTTCCGAAATCAATGTTCCCGGAGAAGAGATCTTTGATACGGATTTTATGTTATCCATGGATGGGAAGAAAGTCTACCGTGTTTCGGTGAAGGGCCTTTCGCATTTGAAGGGAGTTTTTGAGGATACAGATATTTGTAAAATTTGCCACAACATTAAAGAGATGAAAAAGTTTTTGGCTGAAAAGACAATCGCGGTCAAGGGAGAAATTTTTGATGTCATGTTGGCCGGTTATTTATTGTCGCCGTCTTTGGGGGATTATGGGTTGAGTTCATTATGTTGGAACCTTTTGAAAATATCCATTTCTCCCAAAACAGATTTGGCACAAAAGGCGAGTTATCTTTTTCGATTATATCCACTGTTGAACCGTGAACTTAAGGCCAAAGAACTTTTGAAGCTTTTTGAGGAGATTGAAATCCCTTTGTCGGACGTCTTATTTAAGATGGAACGCGAAGGCGTTTGTATTGATGCAAAATTCTTGGAGGCGATGTCCCTGGAATGCCAAAAGAAGATAGACGATTTGATGGGCCGGCTTTATAAACTCGCCGGCATGGAATTTAATCTGAATTCT
>CAZAPN010000152.1:0-4323 GCA_964487145.1 uncultured Planctomycetales bacterium
TGAAACTCGTATGAGTATGGACAATCGCCTTGACAGCCGAAAGATTCTTATAAATTTCAGTATGCAATAGTTTTTCCGTTGAGCTCTTTCCCTCTTCCCGAAGTGAACCGTCCAAATTCATCGCTAAAATATCTTTCTCCTGCAAAAAGCCAAGACATGTCCCATGGGCGGTCATAAAGAGTGCCTGGTCCTCCTTGCGGACGCTCACATTTCCATTTAAACCGCTGGCTAAATTCTTTTCCCAAAGAAGACGCCCCAAAGCAACAATATCCGCTTTGACATTTTGAGATCGAAAGGGATTTATCATGAGATTATTTTGCCTCTTTCTTTTTTAAACTGTTATAAAGGGCATGGGCCTTGTTTACAGAATTTCCGCCGTGCACAATCGAACGAACAGCCTGAATCATGGCAACCGGGGCCTCGGCCTGAAAAATATTCCGCCCCATATCAACGCCAACAGCTCCATCATGAATCGCATTATAAGTAAGCTTCAGGGCATCTAATTCCGGGATTTTTTTCCCTCCGGCAATCACAACGGGAACCGGGACCTCTTTCACGAGTTTATCGAAATCTTCACAATAATACGTTTTAACCATATGCGCACCGACTTCAGCAGCAATTCGGCACGCTAGACTCAAATAACGAAGATCTCTGACCATATTTTTTCCGACGGCGGTCACGGCCAAAACCGGGATGCCGTATTTCTCTCCCAAATCAACCAATTTCGACAGATTAACAATGGTTCGGTGTTGATAGCTACTGCCCACATAAATCGAAAGAGCCATAGCCGAAACATTCAAACGAATGGCATCTTCAATCGCGACCGTAATATCTTCATTCGATAAATCTTCATCCAGGATACTGTTCCCGCCGCTCACCCGTAAAACAATAGGAACTCGCGTCTGGGGGTTGACACAATTTCTTAAAGCACCTCGCGTTAACATGAGCGAATCCGTAAAAGGCAACAACGGGTTTATCGTCCGACCAATATTTTCTAGACCCGTCGTGGGTCCTAAAAAATATCCGTGGTCAACCGCCAACATCAAAGCTTTTCCGGTATCTTGTTTAATGATGCCTGCCAACCGATTTTTCATTCCCCAGTCCATTTTAACCTCCATCTGATTTAAAAAATTTATTTATTAGGGCAAATAATCACTTTCATGGATTGATCCGGTTTTTCAACCAATTGAAAACCTCTTTGCGTTTCTTCTAAAGGTAATCGATGCGTAATCATATCTTTAACAATAATTTTTTTCTGAGCGATTAACGCTAATGCTTCCTTAAGATCCCGACGGCTAGCCGCATAGGAACTTAAAACCGTCAGCTCAGTCCGCCAGAACATATCATTAATGGATAAAGGAAAAACAGCGTCTTGGGGGGCAGCGGTAAAAATCAAAACCGTCCCACCGCGCTCAACAGACTGAAGCCCCTGTAAAATAGCTGATTGATTCCCCGCACATAAAATCACCAAATTAGCCAAGCGGCCTTTAAAAAAATCTTTTACCTTAGAAGGAACATCTTCCCGAGCATTAACGGTTAGATGGGCCCCACATTTCCTGGCCATTTCGAGTCGAAAGGCATCGATATCAGTTGCGATAATTGATTTAGCTTTAAAAAACTTAGCCGCCTTAACATGCAATATTCCAGCGATCCCGCTTCCGATAATCAAGACCCTTTTGCCTTTAACCCCTTGAGCTAAACGTTGTCCTCTTAAAACACATCCTAAGGGTTCAACAAAGGTCGCATCATCAAAACTCACCTTGGACGGCAATCGAAACGTTCCGCATTCCACATTGATTTTAGGCAAGCGAATATATTCGGAAAATCCTCCGGGATAAAATTTCGTCGTACGCAAAGTTTCGCAAACACTCTCATGGCCATTGAGACAATATTCGCATTGATAACAAGGGACATGGTGGGTCGCCACAATCCGATCGCCCACTTTAAATCCTTTGACACCTTTCCCAAGCGCGTCAACAATACCCGAGACCTCATGGCCTAACACCAACGGGACTTTGTGAATCCGATACCACTGCATGACATCGCTTCCGCAGATTCCGCTAGCCTCGACCTTCATCAAAATCTCGCCCGGACCGATCTCTGGGGTTGGCATCGACTCTACACGGACATCTGTATTACTATAATATTGGGCCACACGCATGACGTTACAGGGATCCCTCATTTAAGAGAAATATTTTTCAGCAACCCAATCCACAAGCGGGACATAAGCTCTCACCCCTTCGACGGCAACCGGGGTGTCCATAAATTTGACGAGATCTCGTGGGCTTCCCATAAAATGCTGAATATGTTTCCCTAAAAATTTTCTAACCGGCACCTGATGTTTATTGGCCAAGACCGCCAAGATCAAAGCGCCAATTTCACACAAAACCCCATCTTTTTCAATGAGCTGATAAGCAATCCAAACTTCTTTGACTAAGCCTTTATAAAAAAGAAAGCCCGCCATATTATCGGCAATCAAGGTTGGAGTGATTTTTCGTTTCAATAAAGCTTTGCAAACATCTCGACTGGATTCTAACGTTGGACGGCCTTCCATCACAAAAACAGAATCATTTTCTTTGACTTTTAACGTCTTATAAAAGTCGGGTTCAAAATTCCCGTGTAAGAGAATAATCGATTTTTTCTTAAGTTTGAGCATTGATGGAAATCGAACCTGTTAAAAGTTCATGGGGCACGACATCAAATCCGGGATAAAATGCTTTAACTTTTCCCGGAATGATTTGACGGCCGTTAAATTTTAAAAGCTCATCCGCGTCACGAATCTCAATAGGAATATCTTCACCCGTTTTGACTTTATCCGACGGTTGAGTTAAAGCGTAAAACGGAATTCCGAATTCTTTCGCGAGGACAGCTATCTGGTATGTCCCGATTTTATTAGCAAAATCTCCGTTGGCGCAGGAACGATCAGACCCGACAATCACCAAATCAACAAATTTCTCCATCATTAAAAAACCGACCGCATTATCCGCGACAAGAGTAACGTTAAGCCCCATTTGCTGCATTTCCCAGCAAGTCAAACGCGCGCCCTGAAAATAAGGCCGGGTTTCGGTGGCAAAAAACCAAATCCTTTTGCCTTGCGACTGACAAATGGCACCGGCCATGGCCAATTCACCACTCACATTGCAATGGGTCAAGATATGATTGCCGTCTTTAATAAGATCAGCGATTCTTTGGACGCGATCCAAACGTCGGGCCCGGATTCCAAACAAAAACCCTTGGATATTTTTCTCTAAAAACGGCTGTAACGGCTCTCCTTTGGCTAAAGCTTGTTGCGTCCAGCCGACGACAATACTTGTGACTTCCGCAAACGGAAATGTCGGACGGCTTTGATTTAACTCATCCGCTATTTTCGAAATATGCTTTACCAATTTTTCCGATGACAAATTCGGACCTTTTCTTATCTCCATTAAAAACGTATTTAAGACAACCAGGAATTGCCCAAAGGCGCGCGTCTTCATATCGCGAATCACAGAAACAGCGTCGGAAACGGTTTTCACCTCGATATATACCTGTTTCGATGGCAAAAGCGTCTCATCCAAGACACGCATGGTCTTGTCTTCTAATTTAACTGGCCAAAATAAGGGGGATTCTTTTAAGGTCATAATTAATTTTAAAAAATAATCAAGATTAAGTTAAGCGGTTAAGGTTATGAGGCCAGTTTAGTGAAAAGGTTAAGGTTAAGTAGTTGACGTAACCTTAAAACCATACCGGCTTCTTAACCCTAACCATTAGACTTAACCATCAAATATTGTTACTTCCCTTCCATCTTCTTTATCATATTCAACGCAATCGAAATCATGGCGCCTTCCGCCATATAATAACCCGGATCCATAAAACCCATCTCACCGGTGATAATATTGTCACTGACAGCCAGAATCACAGCCGCACGAACTTTATAAAGTTGGGCCAGTGTTAAAAAGACTGAAGTCACCATGTCGACAGCAATAGCACCTTCTTGAACAGCTTTTCCCACATGTTCACGGGTTTCACGCAGAATCGCATCCGTGGACCAGACTTTGCCGACATGAACGTTTAATCCGGAAGACTTGGCTCCTTCGGTCAAGGCTTGGGTCAACGATTGGTCGGCTTCGGTCTTAAAACCTTTATCAACATAATAAGGAGTCACGCCATCGCCTCTGATGGCCGAATCAGCAACAATCAAATCTCCAATCTTGATGTTTTCGCTTAACGAACCGCAGCTTCCAATGCGTATCATGGTTTTGACTTGCGCATTGCAAAGGATTTCTGTTGTGATGGCCGTATCCGCTGAAAAACGGCCGCCGTTTATTGCGGTAATTTTAGTTC
>CAZAPN010000153.1:0-4273 GCA_964487145.1 uncultured Planctomycetales bacterium
AAGGCCCGTCCTCTTGGTTTAGGAAGATGTATGATTGGACCGTACATTGGGCCGGAACTCCGCAGGCCCCGTATGCTCTTTTGGGTGTTGCTTTTATTGAGAGCTCTTTTTTCCCTATTCCTCCCGATATCCTTCTCATTGCCATGGTCATCAGCCAGCCTAAACAATGGTTCCGCAATGCCTTGATTTGTACCTTGGGTTCGGTGTTGGGAGCCCTTTTTGGATATTTCATCGGATGGGCGCGTTTTGAGAGTGTGGGAAAGATGATTGTTCAATTGTATCATTTAGAAAAACACGTTGAGACCGTCGGACAGCTTTATTCTGACAATGCTTTTTGGGCCGTGTTTACGGCGGCCTTTACCCCGATACCCTATAAAGTATTTACCATTGCGGCGGGATTATTTAAAATTTCAATCCCTGTGCTCATTGCGGCTTCCTTCTCCGGCAGGGCCGGGAGGTTTTTTCTTGTTGCGGGGCTATTGAGGCTTTTCGGCGCAAAAATCAATGGGTTTATCCAGAAATATTTTGATATTTTATCGATCGTCTTTGTTGTCCTTTTGATCGGCAGTTATTTTCTTATAAAGTATATGGCGCATGGATAATAAGTCAGGACGAAGAGCTAAGAAATAAGAAAAGTTAAAAAACAAAAAACCCTAGAAAATTAAATCCTAGGGTTTTTTGTTGTCAGTTTTTCTAAACTTCTTAATTTTGAGTTCTTAGCTCTTAATTCTTAGTTCTGTTTTTATTCTTTTGCAATAATTCTCATGTCGAAGAAAGATTTGAATACAAAAACCAATGAAATGATAAAAAATCCAATGGCTAAGATTGTGTTCAATGTCCGGCTTAACTCAATCGCGATTTCAATCGCAAGAAGCCCAAATAGAGTTGTAAATTTGATCGTTGGATTTAAAGCAACCGAAGATGTGTCTTTGAATGGGTCTCCGACGGTATCTCCCACGACCATGGCCGCATGTAAGGGCGTTCCTTTTTCTTTAAAAGTCACTTCGACGAGTTTTTTCGCGTTATCCCAAGCCCCACCGGCATTCGCCATGAAAATGGCTTGAAACAAACCAAAGACTGCAATCGAAATCAAGTAGCCGATAAAAAAGTAGAAATCGAGGCATGAAAACGCCAGCGTACTAAAAAAGATGGTCAAGAAAAGATTGATCATCCCTTTTTGGGCTGACTTTGTGCAGATCGCCACGACTTTTTTACTGTCAGTGATTGAAGCTTTTGTCACGCCTTCGAGCTTGATGTTCTTTTTAATAAATTCAACGGCCTGATAAGCCCCGGATGTGACCGCGTGGATCGAGGCCCCCGTAAACCAATAAATGACCGCCCCTCCGGCCATGAGTCCGAGCAAAAACGGAGGATAAAGGATTGAAAGCTTATCAATGTTTTGCGTGAGTCCATTGGTGAGAATCATGATAATCGAAAAGATCATGGTGGTTGCCCCGACCACAGCGGTCCCGATTAAAACGGGTTTTGAGGTTGCCTTAAACGTGTTTCCGGCGCCATCGTTGGCTTCGAGATAATCTTTGGCGTGTTGAAAGTCCGGTGAAAATCCAAATTCATTTTGAATTTCCTCTTTGATGTTGGGAAGAGTTTCAATGAGGGACAATTCATAAATTGATTGAGCATTGTCCGCGACCGGACCGTAGGAATCAACTGCAATCGTCACAGGGCCCATTCCCAAAAAACCAAATGCGACCAAACCGAAGGCAAAGACGGCCGGTGCAATCATGAGGCTGCTTAAGCCTTGTGTGCTGACTCCGTACGCGATCCCCATCAGAACCATAATAGCAATTCCCATCCAATAAGCGCTGAAATTTCCGGTCACCAGGCCCGAAAGAATATTTAATGATGCTCCGCCCTCTTTTGAGGACTGATAGATATTCCGGACATAAGATGATTCTGTAGAAGTGAAATTTTTAACGAGTTCCGGAATAACAGCTCCCGCAATCGTTCCGCAGGAGATGATGGACGCTAATTTCCACCAGAGAGACCCGTCCCCGAGGGCCGGGATGAGAAGATAGGATGATAAATAGGTCAAGCCAATCGAGATGAACGAGGTAATCCAAACGAGCGAGGTCAAGGGTGTTTCAAAATTCATTTCTGTCGCGTTCCCATATTTGGCTTTTGCGATGATCCCGTTGATCCAATAGGAAACGCTGCTGGCAATAATCATGACCAGACGCATGACAAAAATCCAAACCAAAAGCTGGACTTGATAATTGAGATTTGAAACAGCCAGGATGATAAAGGAGATTAAGGCAACTCCGGTAACGCCGTAGGTTTCAAATCCATCGGCTGTAGGTCCCACCGAATCGCCGGCATTGTCGCCGGTGCAGTCCGCGATGACCCCGGGATTGCGGGCATCGTCTTCTTTAATTTTAAAGACGATTTTCATTAAGTCTGATCCGATATCGGCGATTTTGGTAAAAATCCCGCCGGCAATTCTTAAAACCGAAGCGCCGAGAGATTCCCCGATAGCAAATCCGATAAAGCACGGGCCTGCATAAGAAGGATTGATAAAAAGAAGAATGCATAACATGACAAAAAGCTCGATGCTGATGAGAAGCATGCCGATACTCATGCCGGCTTTGAGAGGAATATCGTAAACAGGGAAAGGTTTTCCATGCAAACTGGCAAAGGCTGACCGTGAATTCGCCATGGTGTTAATGCGCATCCCGAACCAGGCGACCGAATAACTTCCGGCAATCCCAATCAAGCTGCAAATCAGGATAATCACCACTTTAATGGCTTCGAAGTGCAACAACCATCCGAAATAAGCCACCATAATGATCCCGACAAGAAATTCCAAAATGAGGATGAACTTTCCCTGCGTGATGAGATAGGTTTTGCAGGTTTCATAAATCAGTTCGGAGATGTCTTTCATCGCTTTATGAACAGGGAGATTTTGAATTTGTTTGAATTGGACGAACCCAAAGATGAAACCAAATAAGCAGATGACCATCCCAAACAAAAGCAGCGTGCGGCCGTCCGTATTGAGAAATTGGACCGAAGACAAATCAGGGATGATGAGGTTGGCTTCCGAAGCCAAGGCGAGGGGAGAAAAGATGGCTCCTAAGGCTAAAGCTCCCGCCAGCGATAATAACCGTTTCATGAGATCCTCTCTTTCTTATGGTTGATTTTTTTATGAATGAAAACCTACCGATGAGCATAGAATCGATAAGGGAATATAAGAAGAAGAACGATGCGATTAACCTTATTCTAAACGATTAGTGATTTTATACAAGATAAAATAAAAATCAATAATTTTCAAAAAATTTTTATGGGAAAGCTTCAAAGGATTGGTTGATATTGTCGGATAAATCAATTGACTTTCGTTTGATTTTGGCTTATAAATTTTAGGCGTTCTTGAAAGGACGGATTCAAACGGAAGGAGGACATGATGCATGAGCATCACGCTGTCCAGAGGCTGGTTGATCAGGTTCTGGATACAGCATTGAAAAATAAAGTCCAAAAGGTCAATCGCGTTACCATTGTTATTAATGAATTGTCCGGATTTAAAGAAAGTTCCGTTCGACATTATTTTAGCGAGTTTACCAAAGATAACATTCTGAAAGAGACAAGCCTTGAGGTCAAGAATGTTGGTCCCCAATTTGAGTGTACAAAATGTCAGCGTGTCATTAGCTTTAATGGTCAAGAACTTCATTGTTCGGTTTGCGGCGGACCATTGACTCCCGTGAATGCTGAGAAACAATTTTATGTTGAGGACATTGAAGTCGAATCATAATCAGGCATCAATTCCTAGCAGGGGTTGACAAATGGTTGAGCGAAGGGCTTATAAAAGGTTTCCAATTTCTCTTCGTGGTATTTGCCGAATTTGCGATGGAGATCCCACATCGTTTCGTATATCCATTGAGAATATAAGCGCCAAGGGGGTCTGTTTTACTTCTTCCGTTAAGGTTGAAGATGGCCAGGAAATTGAATTGGAATTGGAATGGGGAGAGAGTCGTTTAACTAAAATTAAGGTAGAAATTATTTGGGCGAAAATGTTAACAGATTGTAAACAATGGATAGTAGGATCAAAAATTATCGATACGCCTCTAAAGAATTATGAAGAATTTGTAAGGCTTTATCTTAAAGAAGTGTTAAATTTGCCTGAAGAGAAAAAGATTTAAGAAGAGACATAAGTCATCTGTTTGTATAAACTTATGTTAATAATAAAGAGGAGCCTAATGAGCATTAAAACAATATTGATCGTAGATGATGAGCCCGATATTCTTAAAACCATGAAATTTAGGCT